>NZ_VYXP01000008.1 GCF_008725655.1 Marinihelvus fidelis
GTTTAGCCCCGGGCAGGGCTATCGGCGACAGGGATGTCGCCGATAAGCGTACATGGATGTATTCAAAGCGTGCCCTGCCCGGGGCTAAACCCCAAACAGGACGGCCACGCAGCAACGCGCCGCCACCGGTTGGCAGAGCCTCGGGAATAAGGAAAGTTGGCGCTCCCTACGAGAATCGAACTCGTGTTTCAGCCTTGAGAGGGCCGCGTCCTAACCGCTAGACGAAGGGAGCGTCGTAAACTTGCCACGCGGGAGCCCGCGCGGGGCGCACATGGTAAACTAGCGGGCTTACGACATCAATCATTTCAGCAACCCTGGCGCGGGCACTCAACCGGCGCCAAAGCACGGCAGGACGCCGCTATCAGTAATCCCGTCATCATCACGCCAGAACAGCACGGAATCGATGCCCGCCAGCTCTGCAGCAGCGCCACGGAAGTGGTTGAGCGGCTGCAGGAGGCGGGTTACGAGGCCTATATCGTCGGCGGCAGTGTCCGCGACCTTCTGCTGGGCAAGGCGCCCAAGGACTTCGATGTCGCCACCGACGCGACACCCGAAGAGGTCAAGAACGTTTTTCCGCGTGCCCGCCTGATCGGGCGGCGGTTCCGGCTGGCGCACGTGCGCATTCGCGGCTCGCTGGTCGAGGTGGCCACGTTCCGTGGCCCCAGCGGCCACGACGACAAGCACGTCACCGACGAGGGCCGCATCCTGCGGGACAATGTCTGGGGCAGTGTCGAGGAAGACGCGGTGCGGCGCGATTTCACCCTTAACGCGCTGTTCATGGACCCCGTATCTGGCGACATCCAGGATTACGTGGGCGGCTATGAAGACCTGGTGGCGCGGCGGCTGAAACTGATCGGCGACCCGGAGACACGCTATCGCGAGGACCCGGTGCGGCTGCTGCGCGCGGCGCGTTTCGTCGCCAAGCTTGGGCTGAACCTGGATCCGGCCACCGAGGCGCCGGTGCGTGCCATGGCGGGTACGCTGGAGGACATTCCGCCGGCGCGCCTGTTCGAGGAGGTCTGCAAGCTGTTCCTGACCGGCCACGCGCTGCGGACCATGGAGTCGCTGCAGCGCTTTGAACTGACACGGGCGTTGTTCCCCGTACTTGAACGCGGTGAACACCTGGGCCAGGCCGCCGTCGTCGAGCTGACCTGGCAGGCCATGCGCAACACCGATGATCGCATCGCCAACGAGCAATCTGTCACGCCCGCGTTCCTGGTGGCCGCGTTGCTGTGGCAGCCGGTTCGCGATCGCGCGGAGAAGTACCAGGCCAACGGTGCGTCGGAGTACCAGGCGCTGGAGCAGGCCGCCGATGAGGTGCTGCAGCTGCAGGTGCAGCGCACGGCGGTGCCGCGACGCTTCAGTTCCGTGACCCGGCAGATCTGGCTGAACCAGGCGCGGCTGCGGCGGACCCGTGGCAAGCGCGCCCTGTCCATCCTGCGCCAGCCGCGTTTTCGCGCAGCCTACGATTTCCTCGAACTGCGGGCGCGCGAGGACGACAGCCTGGCGGAACTGGTGGCGTTCTGGAGCGAGGCGCAAAAAGATCCCGAGCTGCAATCGCAGGTCCAGGTGGAGGCGCCACGCAAGCGCCGTCGCCGGCGGGGTGGCCGGCGACGCCGGAAGCCGTCGGATGGTGGCGGCGGCGACTGAGTCATCGCCCACGCAGGCCGCGTGGGTTGGCCTGGGCAGTAACCAGGGTGACCGCAGGGCGCTGCTGGCCCAGGCGCTGGAACGGATCGGTCAGCTGCCCGCCGTCGAACTCGTCCGTAGTTCCCCCGTCTACGAAACCGAGCCCTGGGGCGATACCGACCAGCCCGCGTTCCTGAACGCGGTGGCGGAACTGGCGGTGAGTGGCACGGCGGAGCAGTTGCTGGAATCACTGCAGGCCATAGAGGCCGACCTGGGCCGGGTGCGCGGGGAGCGCCGCTGGGGGCCACGGCCGATTGACCTGGATATCCTCGTGTTCGGCGACCAGGCCATCGACACACCGGACCTGGTGGTGCCGCATCCGCGACTGCCCGAACGCGCGTTTGTGCTGGTGCCGCTGGCGGACATCGCGCCCGGGCTGCGGGTGCCGGGCAGGGGCGTCGTGGCCGATCTGCTCGCGGCGATTGATACGACGACCGTCAGCCCGGCAGGGGTGTTGTGAGCCAAATGTCGCGGAGAAGTCACAGGTGGGTTGCTTTTTTGTCAGTTAGTGGTATTATTACAACCACTCTTGGCAAATTTACAACGTTTGTCAGGATCGCAGGGCGCGAAAGACGGATACATCACTCCAAAAGCCTACCTCTCCCCAGATTCGGGGAGAGGTTTTTTTTTGGGCGTTTGATAATCAGCCCAAACCCCTTATTATTGACCTGTTATCAAAGTGTTAAGCCTTCTCCATTGCGGGCTGGCGCGGTGCCGTGTGTTGTCACCGTGTTGCCGCGCCGGTTGCGGGCTGGCATTCCATTGACCACCGCAGGGATTTCCACCACCAATGACGTCTGAACGCCACAACGGTCAGGAACTGACCGCCGAAACTCGCGCTTTGTTGCAAAAAAACCACACCCGCCTCGTGACCGAAGGCCTGCCGGCGCTGTCCACGGCCGAGGGTCGTTTCGACGACTTCAGCCGCGGCCTGGACGGCCTGCTGTTCGATTTCAGCCGCGTGCTGCTGGATGCGCCAACCCTGGATGTCCTGCTCGACGGCGCGCGTGAGATCGGCCTGGAGGCCCAGCGCGATGCCCTGTTCGCCGGCGACAACGTCAATTCAACCGAGCAACGCCCCGCCTTGCACATGGCGCTACGCAGCCCGGATGTGCTGGCGCACGTGGGCGGCGACGAGGCCGCCCGGGTCACCCAGGCCATGAAAACGATGCTGGTATGGGCCGACCTGCTGCACGAGGGTGAATTGCCCGGTGCCCCGGACAAGCGAGTGCGGCACATCATCCATGTCGGCATCGGCGGTTCGCTGCTGGGTACGCAGCTGGTCGTGGAGGCCCTGGACCGGGGCACTTCGCCGCTGACCGTGCATTTCCTGGGTTCGGTGGACGCGGTGCTGCGCGAGCGGCTCATGCGCCAGCTCGACCCGGCTGAGACCATGGTCGTGCTGGTGTCCAAGAGTTTCAGCACCGGAGATACCCTGCTGCACGGCCGCCGCCTGCGTGACTGGCTCGCCCGTCACCTGGGCGAGGAAGAGGGCGCTGGCCGCCTGTTCGCCGTCACCAGCCAGGTCGAGCGCGCCGGCGCGTTCGGTATTGCGCCCGAGCGCCTGCTGTATTTCAGCGACTGGGTGGGCGGACGCTACTCGCTGTGGTCGCCCGTGAGCCTGTCCGCTGCAGGCGTGATCGGCTCGCACGCGTTCCGCGAACTGCTCGCCGGCGCGGCGGCGATGGACCGGCATTTCCAGCGCGCACCGCTGGAGGACAACCTGCCCGTGCTGTACGGCCTGATCGGGGCGTGGCACCGCAACATCTGCGGCCACGCGGCCTGGGGCGTCATGCCCTACGACCAGCGACTGCGCCTGCTGCCGGCATGGATGCAGCAGCTGGTGATGGAATCAAACGGCAAGTCCGTCACCCGTGACGGCAGGCCTGTGCCGCTGAAGACCGCGCCCGTGGTCTTCGGCGAGACCGGCACCGAGGCCCAGCATTCCGTCTTCCAGGCCATGCACCAGGGCGCCGACGTCGTGCCGCTGAATTTCATCGGCGTGATCCGCCCTGACCACGACGATCGCGAAGCGCAGAACGAACTGCTCGCCAACCTGTTCGCGCAGCTGAAAGCGCTGGCCGAGGGCCGCGACGCCGCCGCCACCCGAGCCGGCATCGGCGACATCGACGACGACCTGCTCGCGCAACGCACCTTCGCCGGTAACCGCCCCTCCGAGCTGATCCTGCTCGACCGGCTGGATCCAAAACGCCTGGGCATGCTGCTCGCGCTTTACGAGCACAAAGTGTTCGTCGAAAGCGTGCTGTGGAACATCAATGCCTTCGACCAGTGGGGTGTGGAACTGGGCAAAACGCTCGCCCCCGGCATCCAGTCCGCCCTGGCCGGCAAGGCCGATGCCCCCGCCGGCGTCGACGCGATCATCGACTACGTCGCCTCCGTCCGCACTCACGGGTAACGCGTAACGCGTTACGCGTAACGCGTGACGAGTGACGAGTGACGCGTAGGGCGTTGATTGCCTGGTACGGGGTTGCGAAGGACTTGCTTTGGCGTTGTTGGCTAGTGGTTCATCGCCCGGGGCTGTGCCATATGGCCGCGCAGGCCGATGACAGGCTGGCCCTTGCGTCAACGCCGCCAGTCCCCGAGAGTTTTGTCACGCGTCACGCGTCACCCGTCACCGGCCTTTCAGCACCCCCATCAGCCCCCGGGAGAGCTCTTTGCCCAGCCAGGTGCCGAAGCTGCGGGCAGTGCTTTTGAACATCGCTTCCATGGCCGAGTCGCCGCGGCGGGATGAAGATTTCGGTTTTGATTTCGTGGAGGCCTTGGTGGATTTGGCGGCTTCTTCTTCCGCGCGGGCGGCCTCGGCGCGCTCGGCGGCTTTCTCGGCGCGGGCCTTGAGCATTTCTGCGGCGGACTCGCGGTTGACGCGTTGGCCGTACTTGCTGCCCAGGGCGCTGGTGGCCATCCACTTGGCGCGCTCTTCCTCGGTGGCGGGGCCGATGCGCGAGGTGGGCGGGCGGATCAATACACGGTCGACCACCGAGGGCACGCCGTCCTCGTCCAGGGTCGACACCAGGCCTTCGCCCACGCCCAGTTCGGTGATGACCGTCTCGGTGTCCAGCTCCGGGTTCTGGCGGAATGACTCCGCGGCGACCTTGACCGCGCGGCGCTCGCGCGGGGTATAGGCGCGCAGGGCGTGCTGGATGCGGTTGCCCAGCTGGCCGAGCACGGTGTCCGGCACGTCGGTGGGGTTCTGGGTGATGAAGTACACGCCGACGCCCTTGGAGCGGACCAGGCGGACGATCTGTTCGATTTTCTCCAGCAAAGCCCTGGGCGCGTGGTCGAACAGCAGGTGAGCTTCGTCGAAGAAGAACACCAGCACGGGGTGGTCCGGGTCGCCCACCTCGGGCAGCGTTTCGAACAGCTCGGACAGCAGCCACAGCAGCACCGTCGAGTACATCCGTGGCTGCTGGATCAGGCGGTTGGCGGCCAGCACATTGACCTGGCCGCGGCCGTCTTCACCGGTGACCAGCAGGTCGGCCAGTTCCAGCGCGGGCTCGCCGAAGAATTGGGCGCCGCCCTGGTCCTCGAGCACCAGCAGCCGGCGCTGGATGGCGGCCACGGACGAGGAACTGACGTTGCCGTACTGCAGCGACAGCTCGGCGCGGTTCTCGCCGACGAAGCGCAGCAACTGCTGCAGGTCTTCCAGGTCGAGCAACAGCAGGCCCTGCTCGTCGGCCACGCGGAAGGCGATGTTAAGGATGCCTTCCTGGGTGTCATTCAGTTCCAGCAGGTTGGCCAGCAGCAGCGGGCCCATCTCCGAGATGGTCGCGCGGATGGGGTGGCCCCAATGGCCGTTGATGTCCCAGAAGGTCACCGGCCAGCTGGCCGCCGCGTAGTCGGGGATGCCGATGATGTCGAGCCGTTCGTCGATCTTGGGGTGCGGTGAAATGGGCTTGCACAGGCCGGACAGGTCGCCCTTGACGTCGGCCAGGAAGACCGGTGTGCCGATGCGCGAGAAGCCTTCGGCCAGCACCTGCAGGGTGACGGTCTTGCCGGTGCCGGTGGCGCCCGCGACCAGGCCGTGGCGGTTGCCCAGCGCGGGCAGCAGGTAGCGCTTGTCGGCACCCTTGCCAAGCAGGATGGGTTCGATATCGCTCATCGCGTGTGACTCCCCGTAGACATGCGCCACAGCTTAGTGAGTCGGGCGCGAATGCGCCAGCGCGGAGGCCGCGCGCATACCTTTCCGCGGGTGCGCGGGTTAAGATTGCGGTTTTGGCGACACCGCTCGCCACGCCACAAAGAATTCAAGCACCGATCATGAGCCAGAGCCGTTCCCCAGCATCCACAAACCCAGACGAAACCCAGGTCGACGAAAACCGCTATGACCCCGGCGCCATCGAGGCGCGGGTGCAGCAGCAATGGCGCGATGACCGCGCCTTCGAAGTGACCGAGGACGACAGCCGCGAGAAGTTCTACTGCCTGTCCATGCTGCCGTACCCGTCGGGTGCGTTGCACATGGGCCACGTGCGCAACTACACCATTGGCGACGTGATCAGCCGCTACCAGCGCATGCTGGGCAAGAACGTGCTGCAGCCGATGGGCTGGGACGCCTTCGGGCTGCCGGCGGAGAACGCCGCCATCAAGAACAACACCGCGCCGGCGAAGTGGACCTACGCGAATATCGACCATATGCGCGGCCAGCTGGACCGGCTGGGATTCGCCTATGACTGGAACCGCGAGTTCGCCACCTGCCGTCCGGAGTACTACCGCTGGGAGCAGTTGATGTTCACGCGGTTGATGAATAAAGGCATGGCCTACCGCAAGGACGCCGAGGTCAACTGGGACCCGGTGGACCAGACCGTGCTGGCCAACGAACAGGTCGTCGACGGCCGCGGCTGGCGCTCCGGCGCGGTGGTGGAGAAGCGCTCCATCAGCCAATGGTTCCTGAAGATCACCGACTACGCCCAGGAACTGCTGGACGAGCTGGATAACCTGGACGGCTGGCCGGACTCGGTCAAGACCATGCAGCGCAACTGGATCGGCCGCTCCGAGGGCGCCGAGTTCGGCATGACCGTGTGCGATGCCGATGGCGAGGCGCTGCCCGGTGGCCATGAGATCCGCGTCTACACCACGCGGCCGGACACCGCCTTCGGCATGACTTACTCGGTGCTGGCACCGGAGCATCCGCTGGTGGACGTGATCACCAGCGAAGCGCAGGCCGCCGAGGTCGCCGCCTTCCGTGAACGCGTCGCGGCCACCTCCGAGATCGACCGACTGGCCGAGGACGGCCAGGCCGAGAAGCGCGGCGTGTTCACCGGCGCTTACGTGAAGAATCCGTTCAATGGCAAGGCCGTGCCGGTCTACCTGGCCGACTACGTCCTGATGGGCTACGGCACCGGCGCCATCATGGCCGTGCCGGGCGAGGACGAGCGCGACTGGGCGTTCGCCAAGGCCTACGACCTGCCCATCATCCGCACCGTGCAGCCCCCGGACGACTGGGACGGCGGCGCCTACACGGGCGAGGGCGTAGCCATCAACAGCGACTGGCTGGACGGCCTGGGCATGATTGAGGCCAAGGCCAAAGCCATCGACTGGCTCGAAGACCAGGGGCTCGGCACCCGCAAGGTGAACTTCCGCCTGCGCGACTGGGGCGTCAGCCGCCAGCGCTACTGGGGTTGCCCGATCCCGGTGATCTACTGCGACGACTGCGGCGCGCTGCCGGTGCCGGAAGACCAGCTGCCGGTGGAGTTGCCCGAGGACGTGACCTTCATGGGCGTGCAGTCGCCGATCAAGGCCGACCCGGAATGGCGCAAGACCACCTGCCCGACCTGCGGTGGCGCGGCCGAGCGCGAGACCGACACCTTCGACACGTTCATGGAGTCGAGCTGGTACTACGCGCGCTACTGCTGCCCCGGCGCCGACGCCCAGCTGGACGAGCGCGCCAACTACTGGCTGCCCGTGGACCAGTACATCGGCGGCATCGAGCACGCCATCCTGCACCTGATGTATTTCCGCTTCTATCACAAGCTGATGCGCGACGCCGGGCTGGTCAGCAGCGACGAGCCGGCGAAGAACCTGCTCTGCCAGGGCATGGTGGTGGCCGAGACCTTCTCCATGCCGGGCGAGGACGGCCACGTGAACTGGGTCAACCCGGCCGACGTGACGCTGGAAAAGGACGACAAGGGCAAGGTCACCGGCGCGACGCTGGCCGCCACCGGTGAATCGGTGGAAGTGGGCGCGGTCGAGAAGATGTCCAAGTCGAAAAACAACGGCGTCGACCCGCAGGGCCTGGTCGACCAGTACGGCGCCGACACGGTGCGCCTGTTCTCGATGTTTGCGGCCCCGCCGGACCAGTCACTGGAATGGTCGGAGTCGGGCGTTGAGGGCGCGTTCCGCTTCCTAAAGCGGCTCTGGAACCTGGTCAGCGCGCATGTCGCCGAAGGCCCGGTCGAAGCGCTGGATGCGGATCGCCTCGATGACGGCCAGCGCGAAATGCGCCGGCTGGTGCACGACGCCATCGCCAAGGTCGGCGACGATGTCGGCCGTCGGCATACCTTCAACACCGCGATCGCCGCGGTCATGGAGCTGAGCAACCACCTGGCCCGCTTCGACGACCGCTCGGCCGCGGGCAGGGCGGTCAGTGACGAGGGCTGGAACGCGATCACGCGCCTGCTGGCCCCGGTCACGCCGCATATCAGCCAGGCCCTGTGGGAAGCCCTGGGCCAGGACGGCGCCGTGCACGAGGCCGGCTGGCCGGTGGCGGACGAGTCCGCGCGGGTGAAGTCGGCAGTGGAACTGGTCGTGCAGGTGAACGGCAAGCTGCGCGCCCGTGTGTCCCTGGCGCCCGGTGCCGACCAGGAGACCGCGATGGCGGCGGCGATGGCCGAAGACAACGTGCAGCGGTTCACCGAGGACAAGACGGTGCGCAAGGTCATCCACGTGCCGGACCGCCTGCTCAACATCGTGGTGGGATGAACGCGATGCGGCGGAATGGGCTGAACGGGGTGCTGATACTGGCGCTGGCGCTGGTGCTGTCGGCCTGCGGTTTCCATTTCCAGGGCCAGGCCGAGTTGCCGCCGGAAATGGCGCAGACCCGTATCGCTACGCCGGACCCGTACAGCCAGTTCGTCCGCCGCCTGTCCATCCTGCTGGAGCAGAACGGTGCCCAGGTGGTCACCGCGCCCGCCGGCACCGCCATCCTCGAGATCCCCGAGTCCAATGTTCGCAAGGACATCCTGTCCATTGGCGACACGGCCCGCGTGCGTGAATACCGCATCGTGCATCGGGTGCGCTTCCGCCTGGTGGATACGGACGGCAACGTGCTGGTGCCCGAGCAGGCCCTGGAGCGCAGCCGCGTCATCAGCTTTGACGAGCAGGACATCCTGGCGGCCACGCGTGAAGAGGAATACCTGCGCGAGGAGCTGGCCGACACCCTTTCACGGCTGGTGTTGCGCCGCCTGGGCACGACCCGCGCCTGAGCATGCCGGTCCGCCTCGAACAGTTTGACGCGCGACTGGAACAGGGCCTGGCGCCCGTCTACCTGCTGGCCGGCCCTGAGCCGCTGCTGGTCCAGGAGTGCCGCGACAAGGTCTTCGCCCACGCCCGCGAGCAGGGCTTTGACGAGCGCGTGACCCTGCATGCCGATCGCTATTTCGACTGGAATGAGCTGACCGCCGGTGGCGAGCCGTCGCTGTTTGCGCGCCGGCGCGTGATCGACCTGCGGATCCCCACCGGCAAACCCGGGCAGGAGGGCGGCCGCACCCTCAGCGACTGGTGCGAGGCGCCGGACCCGGACAACCTGCTGGTGGTCAGCTGCAACGAGTGGGACAAGGGCTCGCGGGACTCCAAGTGGGCGAAGCAGTTCGACAGCGCCGGCGTACGGGTCGATATCTGGCCGGTCAAGGCCGGCGAGTTACCCGGCTGGATCGCCGGGCGTATGCGCCATGCCGGGCTGAACCCCGACCCGGGGGCCATCCAGGTGCTGGCCGAGCGGCTGGAAGGCAACCTGCTGGCCGCCGACCAGGAAATCATGAAGCTGGCCCTGCTCAAGGGCGATGCACCGCTGGGCGCCGAAGACGTGCTGGAGGTGGTGGCCGACAGCTCCCGCTTTGATGCCTTCGTGCTGGCGGACAGCCTGGTGGCCGGTGACCTGGCCAACGCGCTGCGTGTCTCGCTTGGGCTACGGCGCATTGGCGTGCCGCTGCCGATGGTGGTGGGTGCGCTGGCGATGAAGCTGGGGCAGGTTCAGGCCTTCGCCGATGCCGTGGCCCGCGGCGAGCCGGCGGGTAATGTGTTCCGGCGACTACGAATCTGGCAGAGCCAACAGGGCGCCTGCAGCGATGCGGCGCGCCGCCTGGGACGAGACCGCCTGGCCGAGGTGATGGCCATGCTGTCGCGTATTGATCGCCAGGCCAAGGGCCGTGGCCGGGGTGACCCCTGGCATGAGCTCGACCGGCTGGCGATCCGGATGTGCGCGTGAAGCCCGCGCAGCAGGCGGACAGCAGCCTGCCGATCGGCCTCTTTGGCGGCACCTTCGACCCGGTGCACCGTGGTCATATCCAGGTCGCCCTGGATGCCTCCGAAGCCCTGGAGATCGACGATTTCCGCCTGTTGCCCGCCGGCGATCCTCCACACCGCATGGGCACACACGCGCCGGCCGCCGACCGTGTCGCCATGCTGGAACTGGCGCTGCGTGGCTATTCCGGGCTCAGTATCGATACCCGGGAAGTTGATCGCGAAGGCCCCTCGTACATGGTCGACACGCTGGAAGAACTTCGTCAGGCTCATCCCGACGCGCCGCTGGTGCTGGTGCTGGGCCAGGACGCGGCCAACGGCCTGCACCGCTGGCACCGCTGGCAGCGCTTGCCGGCGCTGGCCCACCTGGTGGTCATGACCCGCCCGGGCGAGCGGCCCATGTATGGCGGCCAGCTGGGCACCGCGCTGGCGCACCGCGAGACCCGCGAAATCGCGCGCCTGAAAGACAGCACTGCCGGCCTGCTGCTGCACCTGGACGTGTCCCAGATGGACGTGTCGTCGACCGAAATCCGCCGTCGTATCGCCGCCGGTGACCCGGTGGTCACGCTGCTGCCGCCCGGCGTGCTGGGTTATATCGAGGAACACGGCCTGTACCGGGACGTCCGGGCGCTGTGATTAGGGGTGCGGCTGGGCTAGAATAGGCACAAGCCCCAAAGCCGAAGAACCGCTTTTGACTCAATCCACTTCGCACGACGCGTTATCCGCGGCCGACTTGCAACGGCTCGTTATCGACACCCTCGAAGAATTCAAGGCCCAGGACATCAAGGTGATTGATGTCACCGGCGTCAGCCCCCTGACCGACCAGTTCGTCATCGCTTCCGGCACATCCACACGGCATGTGCGCTCGATGGCGGACAAGCTGGTGGAGCGCGCCAAGGCCAACGGCATACAGCCGACCGGTGTCGAGGGCCAGGGCGAGGCGCAATGGGTCCTGGTGGACCTGAATGACGTCATCGTCCACCTGATGCTGCCGCAGACACGCGCGTTCTATAACCTCGAAAAACTCTGGGAAGTCAGCGCCGAGCATCGCGACGGCGCGCGCTCCGCCTAGGGTCGACCGAACGTGCGCCTGACCGTCGCCAGTGTCGGCCAGCGCATGCCGGGCTGGGTCCAGGCCGGCTGGGAAGAATACGCCCGCCGAATGCCGCCCGAGCTGTCGCTCGAGCTCCGTGAAATCACCATGGTCCGCCGCGGCCGCAACGCCGATATCGAGCGGATGCGCCGTGACGAGGGCCAGGCCCTGCTGGCCGCGATGGCGCCGGGCGCGCGCGTCGTGGCACTGGATGGCCGCGGCAAGGCCTGGTCAACCGAGCAACTGGCACAACGGCTGGAGCAGTGGATGGGCGATGGGCGCCACGTGGGTTTCCTGGTGGGCGGACCGGACGGCCTGCACGATGACTGCCTGGCGGCCGCGGATGACCGCTGGTCACTGGGGCCGCTGACCCTGCCGCATCCGCTGGTCCGCGTGGTGCTGGCCGAGCAGCTCTACCGGGCCTGGACGATCACCCGCAATCACCCCTATCACCGCGCCTGAGCGCGGCCGACGACAGCATCGATATGACCGACGAACCTGACATCCTGCTCGCCTCGGCGTCGCCCCGGCGGCGGGAACTGCTGGACCTGCTGGGCGTCCGTTACCGGGCCTGGAGTGCCGATATCGACGAGAGCCGGCTGGCCGACGAGGCGCCGGACGCCTACGTGGAACGCCTGGCCCGCGCCAAGGCGGCCGCGGGCCGGCAGGCCCATGGCAACGAGCGGCCGGTACTGGGTGCCGACACCATTGTCCTGCTCGACGGCGACATCCTGGGCAAGCCGCGCGACCGCGCGCACGCCCGCGACATGTTTTCACGCCTGGCCGGCCGGCATCACGAGGTGCTGACGGCCGTGGCGGTGGTGGCAACGGACGGCCGCGTTTTCGGGGCCATCAACCGCACCCGGGTGGAGTTTGGCGAGGTGCCGGCGCACTGGGTTGATCACTACGCCACGCTCGACGAGCCCATGGACAAGGCCGGCGCCTATGCCGTGCAGGGCCTGGCCGGGCAATGGATCCAGCGCGTCGAAGGCAGTTATACGGGGGTCATGGGTTTACCCCTGTTCGAGACCGCCGAACTGCTCCGCCAGGCCGGCCTGGCGCTAACGGGGCGTTAACCATGCAATGGTATTCTAGCGGCCTGTCATTCGCAGGCGGGACGCCCGTGCCTGACCGAACCGGGAGCCCTATGCCGTGAGCGAAGAAATCCTCATCAATGTCACGCCCACGGAGTCGCGCGTCGCCGTGGTCGACAACGGCGTGCTCAAGGAGGTCTGGCTCGACCGCGCCTCCCATTACGGCTACCTGGGCAACATCTACAAGGGTCGCGTGTCGCGGGTGCTGCCGGGCATGCAGGCGGCCTTCGTCGATATTGGCCTTGAACGCACCGCGTTCCTGCACGCCTCGGACATCCACCGCGTCGACCGCGAGCGCATGACCGGCCAGGTGCCGGAGCCGGATACGGCCGAGCGGCCGATCTCCGAACTGGTGACCGAGGGCGCCGAGGTCGTGGTGCAGGTGGTCAAGGACCCGATCGGCACCAAGGGCGCGCGGCTGACCACCAACCTGAGCGTGCCGTCGAGATTTCTTGTACTGCTGCCGGGCAGCGACCACATCGGCGTGTCCACGCGCATTGAGGACGAGGACGAACGCGCGCGGCTCAGCGGCATGGTGTCGCAACTGCGTCCGGACGCCCGCGTGGGCTACATCGTCCGCACCAATGCGGAGGACGTCGACGAGTTTGCGCTGGCCGCCGACATGGCCTTCCTGGGCAAGCTCTGGGACGCCATCAACGAACGTCGCGGCGAGGCCAAACCGGGCGAGTGCATCTACGAGGACCTGGACCTGCCGCTGCGGGCGCTTCGCGACATGATGCATGCCGATGTCGAACGGGTGCGCATCGATCACACCGAAACGTATGAAAAGGTCTGCCGTTTCGTGCGCAGCTTCATGCCGGACTGGGTCACGCGCATTGAGCGTTATGACGCCGAGCGGCCGATTTTTGACCTGTACCAGATCGAGGACGAGATCGAGCAGGCGCTGCACCGGCACACACCGCTGAAATCCGGCGGCTACCTGGTCATCGACCAGACCGAGGCCATGACCACCATCGACGTGAACACCGGCGGCTTCGTCGGCCATCGCACGCTCGAGGAGACCATCTACAAGACCAACCTGGAAGCGGCCCAGGCCATCGCCCGGCAGCTGCGGCTGCGCAACCTGGGTGGCATCATCATCATCGATTTCATCGACATGAATGACGCCGCTCACCGCGAACAGGTGATGAAGACACTGGAAAAGGCGCTGGCGCAGGACAACGTCCGCACCTCGGTGACCGGGCTGTCGGACCTGGGGCTGGTGGAAATGACCCGCAAGCGCACGCGCGAGAGCCTGGGGCATGTCATGTGCGAGCCCTGCCCGGTGTGCAGTGGCCGCGGCGCGCTGAAGACGGCCGAGACCGTCTGCCTGGAGATTTTCCGCGAAATCATGCGCACCGGGCGCCAGTTTGAGGCCAGCAAGATCCTGGTGCTGGCGCCGCCGTCGGTGGTCGACCTGGTCATGGACGAACACTCAACGACCATCGCCGAGCTGGAGGAACTGGTGGACAAAACCATCCGTTTCCAGCGCGAGGACCAGTACAGCCAGGAACAGTACGACGTGGTGCTGCTGTAAATGAAGCGATGGCGGATATGGTGGCGACGCGCGCGGTCCATACTCTGGACCGCGCTGACGCTGGTGGTGCTGCTGGCCGCGATTATGGTTGGCCTGGGCAAGCTGCTGATGCCCTACAGCACGCAGTTCAAGCCGCGGCTGGAGGCCTGGCTGTCGGAGGAGTTCAACCAGCCAGTTCGGGTGGGCTCGTTCACCGGTGAGTGGAAGGCCTTTGGCCCCCGTATCAGCCTGCGAGACCTGGAATTGCTGGGCGGCACCGACAGCGATGGCGATATCGCGCTGCGCGAGGCCGGCCTGGATATCCGCCCCCTGAATGTGCTGCTGCCGAACCGGCCGCTGTACGCGTTCCGCATCATCGGCGCCGACCTGGTGCTGTCACGCGGTGATGACGGGCGGTTTGCGCTGTCCGGGTTGGGTGTCAGTGGTCGCGGTGACGGCTCCGGCGGCGGGCTGGGCACGCTGGCGCGGCTGGGCGAGGTTGCCCTGGTGACCTCCAGGCTGGCCTATCGCGACCCGGCGCGCGGAGTCGCACTGCAACTCGTCGATGTCGACGGTCGCATGCAGCTGGCGATGGACCGGGTCGCACTGCAGGTACAGGCCGCCGTCGCCGATGACAGCCAGGGCCATGTGCTGGGTGACGTGGGCGCCACCGCGGTCGTGGCCCTGGACGATGAGGGCCGGGTCAGCGCCATTGATTGGCACGCAGAAACCGGCGAGTTCCTGCTTTCGCAGCTGACCCGTGGCCTGCCCGATCACGCGTTGCTGCCGGAATCCGGACGCGTTAACGCCCAGGTCTGGGGCGAGTGGGCGCCGGGGCAGCCGCAACGCATGCAGGGTGTGCTGGATGTGCGTGATGTCGAGCTGGGCGAGGGTGATGGCCTGATCGCCGTCGACCACATCAACAGCCGGTTCCAGTGGCGTTCCGAGCACCGCCAGCGCTGGCGCCTGGACCTGGGTGATGTGCGCATCGCCGAGGGTGGCCGTGACTGGGTGGTGGGCGCGCTGGCCGTGGAGCGTAACATCCCGGACGGGCTGGGCATCTGGGTGGGCGCCGACTACCTGCGCGCGGCCATGCCGATGGCGCTGACACAGCGCATCATGGCGAACTTCAACGCCCGCTGGCCGCGTAATGTGCCCACCGCCGCGGATGGCGAGATCACTGACTTCGATATCGTCATTAACGCCGATAAAAAGTTTGTCGGCGCCTGGGGCGAGCTGATCGACATCAGCGCGACGGAGTGGGGCAAATGGCCGGATGTCTCCGGTATCAACGGCCAGGTGGCACTGCTTAACGGCCATGGCGTCGCACACATCAGCGGTGAGGCCGTCGAGGTCAACTGGCCGCGGAATTTCCGTTCACCCGCGCTGATCGAGATACCGGGCTGCCGGTTTGATATGACCTGGGGTGCGCGCTGGCAGGTTGATGTCGCCGACTGCCATGGTGGCAACGAGGCCGCCAGCCTGGAGGCCCGGCTCCGGTTCACGCAATCGGAGGGTCGGCCGTTTGTCGACCTGGCCGTCGGCACCGACCACCTGGATATCGCCGCGCTGGGCGACTACTGGCCCGCCGCGCTGCTGAAACCGCCGGTGCTGGCCTGGATGGATCGCGCCATCGAGGGCGGCACGGTGAACGCGGGCCATTTCCTGCTCCGTGGCGACCTGGATGACTTCCCGTTCCGCGGCAATGAAGGCGTGCTCGATGCACGTGCCAGCGTCGTTGGCGGTGAACTGGCGGTCCATACCGGCTGGCCCCTGGCCAGCGGCGTCGACATCGACCTGCGGTTCCTGGGCGTCGGCATGTCGGCGCAGGGTTCGATCACGGATTTCGGTGGCGTGCCGGTGCCCGCGGCCACCGCGTCGATCACCGACTTCCAGCGCGCGCGGCTGGATATCGGTTTCGAAGGCGACACCACGCTGCCCAGGCTGGCCACGTTCCTGCAGTCCACGCCCCTGCTGGCCGACAGCGAACTGGACCTGGACGGCATGACCTTCGAAGGCCCGGCGTCGGTCGACGGCGAGGTTCGTATCCCCCTGGGTTCGACGCCGGGTGAGTTGCAGGTGGACGGCCGCCTGGCGTTGGGTGGGAACGCCTTCAGCGAAGACCGGTCCGGGGTCAGGCTGGAAAACGTGGCCGGCCGGGTGAATTTCAACCGCTCGGGCTTCGAGGGCCGTGACCTGGCGGCGACCTGGCAGGCGCACCCGGCGCGGCTGGACCTGGTCGCGGACTGGGGTGGCGAACAGCCCTTCAGGGCCAACCTCTCCGGCTACTTCCCGGCCGCCGAGTTGGTGGCCGCGACCCCGGCCGCGGACGAGCCGATGCTCAGCCGGCTGCAGGGCATGGCCCAGTGGGATGTCGGCTTCGAGGTGGGTGACCGGAACCCCGAATCGGGCGAGCGGGACCTGTGGTTGCATGTCAATTCCGACCTGGTCGACGTCAGCATGGACCTGCCGGCGCCGTTGACCAAGACGGTGGGCACGGTCAGGCCGCTGGAGATGCGCTGGCCGCTCAAGTCTTCTCGCCGGGTCATCGACGCCCGGCTGGGCGGTGTGGGCTCGCTGCGTGCCGAGCTGGGCGATGATGGCGAGACGCTGACGCGCGTGGCGGTGGCGCTGAACGAGGGCCCGGCCAACCTGCCGGACCCCGGCCAGTGGCTGCTGACGGGCCATGTCGATCGCCTGGACCTGGACGAGTGGCTCGACGCCATCATCGAGGCCGTTCCGGACCGCCGCCAGGCAGCGCCGCTGCGGTTCGCCGCCAGTGACCTGCGTACGGACCAGCTGGTGTTCATGAACCGGGAATTTCCTGACGCCACCCTGCAGATCACCCAGCCAGGCGAGGCGGTAGAGGTTCGGGTTGATTCCGCCCGGCTCACCGGCGATATCCGCTACCAGTCCAATGTCGGCGGCACCCACAGCCTGTCCGCGCAGATGGACAATGTCGATATGCCGAAACCGCTGTCCGAGGGCATCACGATGGACAGCGACCCGACGCAGTTACCGGAGTTTCACATTTTCGTACAGGACCTGCGCTACCACGGCGTGGCGCTGGGCGAAACCCGTATCGAGGCCTACCCGGTGGCCGATGGCCTGCGCATCGAGTCAATGGAAGCCGCCAGCGACCACATGACCTTCCAGGCACGTGGCGACTGGGTCACCACGGGCGCGGGCAGCCGTTCCGATTTCGATATCCTGCTGACCGCCGAGAACCTGGGCGACCTGGTCAGCGCCATGGAACTGTCGACGCTGCTCGAGGGTGGCCAGACCATGATTCACTATGACGCCTGGTGGCCCGGCCCGCCCGCGGCGTTCGAGCTGGCGCAACTCAATGGCCTGATGAATTTCACCATCACCGACGGCCGTGTGCTGGACGCCGAACCCGGCGCCGGGCGGGTGCTGGGCCTGTTCAGCGTGGCCGCGCTGCCGCGCCGCCTGTCGCTGGATTTCCGTGACGTGTTCGAATCCGGATTCAACTTTGACACGGCCGGGGCCAACATCAGCCTTGAAAGTGGGGTGGCCCGCACCGATGATTTCATCATGGAATCGACCGCGGCCACGCTGGCGATCGAGGGCAGCACCGACCTGGTCAACCAGCAGTTCGACTACCGGATGACCGTGCGGCCGGGCGTGAGCCAGGCACTGCCGGTGATCGGCGCGCTGGCGGCGGGCCCCCCGGGTGCGGCTGCCGGGCTGGCCCTGCAGGGCCTGCTCAGGGATGCGCTGGGTAACGCCGCCGAGGCCCGCTACAGCATCGTCGGCCCCTGGGCGGAGCCGGAAGTGACCCGGCTCGAAGCCCCGCAGACCGCGGCCGGCGACGCGGATACCACCGAACCCCCGGGCCCCTGAGTATAGGGCCCCGACACACAGGATTGAACACATGACCGAAGCATTGGCGCTGGCGAGACACCGCCTGCTGGAACCGGGCGGCCTGGACGAGAGCGATCTTGCCCGCGTGCTTTCAGACTTGATGGGCGCACGCATCGACGGCGGCGACCTGTATTTCCAGTCCACCGCCCGCGAGGCCTGGTCGCTGGAAGACGGCCGCGTGCGCAACGCCACCCACTCGGTGGAGCAGGGCGTGGGCATCCGCGCCGTGGACGGAGACAAGACCGGCTTCGCCTATGCCGACGAGATCGTCATGCCATCGCTGCTGGAAGCCTCCGGCGCCGCGCGCGCCATCGCCCGCCAGGGTGGTGGCCAGGCGGTACAGGCCTGGTCGCGCAAGCAGCCGGCTGCGCTATACACGCCGGACAACCCGCTGGAATCCATGCAGGCCGCCGACAAGGTCGACCTGTTACGCAAGATCGACGCCTACGCGCGCTCGCTGGACCCGCGCGTCAACCAGGTGATGGTGAGCCTGGCGGCATCCCACGAGACCATCCTGGTGGCGTCGGTGGACGGCGACCTGGCCGGCGACGTGCGGCCGCTGGTGCGCCTGTCCGTGACGGTGATTGCTGAACAGAACGGTCGCCGCGAGCAGGGCAGCGATGGCGGCGGCGGGCGTTTCGACTACCGCCGCCTGGTGGCCGAGGACGGCTGGCGCCGCATTGCCGACGAGGCGGTGCGGCAGGCGCTGGTGAACCTGGAAGCCGAGGACGCGCCGGCCGGCACCATGCCGGTGGTGCTGGGCCCGGGCTGGCCCGGCGTGCTGCTGCACGAGGCCGTCGGCCACGGGCTGGAAGGCGATTTCAACCGCAAGGGCACGTCGGCGTATTCCGGCCGCATCGGCGAAAAGGTGGCCGCCGACGGCGTGACCATCGTCGACAACGGCACCATCGAAGCGCGACGCGGTTCACTCAGCATCGACGACGAGGGCACGCCCACCGGCGAGACGGTGCTGATCGAGAACGGCATCCTGCGCGGCTACATGCAGGACAAGATGAACGCCCGCCTGATGGGCATGAAAGCGACCGGCAACGGCCGGCGCGAATCCTTCGCGCACCTGCCCATGCCGCGTATGACCAACACCTACATGCTCGCCGGCCAGCACGACCCGGAAGAGATCATCGCCTCGGTCGACAAGGGCATCTACGCGGTAAACTTCGCCGGTGGCCAGGTGGACATCACCTCGGGCCGTTTTGTGTTTTCCGCCAGCGAGGCCTACCTGATCGAGAACGGCAAGGTCACCCGCCCGGTGCGCGGTGCCACGCTGATCGGTAACGGTCCGGACGCGATGAACAAGGTCAGCATGGTCGGTAACGACCTGGCGCTGGATGCCGGCATCGGCGTCTGCGGCAAGGACGGCCAGAGCGTGCCGGTGGGCGTGGGCCAGCCGACGCTGAAGCTCGACCAGCTGACCGTCGGTGGCACCGCCTCCTGATGGCCGGCGGGTGCCGGTGAATCGTCAGCCGGCCGGCTCGGCCGTGGGTGGCAGCGGTTCGGCCTCGTCCAGTTCGCGCAGCATGCGGAACAGCTTGCGGGCCGAGGCCGGTGGCTTGTTGGCCGCGGCTTCACGCCGGGCATTGCGGACCAGTTGCCGCAGCGCCTGGGCGTCGACATCGTGACGGGCGTCCAGCAGCGGCCCCAGCGCGCCGTCACCGCGTTCCAGCAGTACATCACGCCACGCTTCCGCGCGGTGATGCCGCGCCGTGAGTTGTCGCGCGTCGGCATCGCGGGCTTCCAGCGCCACCAGCACGGCATCGGTGTCGACATGCTGCAGCAGGCTGCCCAGGTGGCCAAACTGGCGTTTTTTCGCCACGTTGGACTTGATCGAGCGCGCGAAACGCACGGCCTCGAGGATGTCGTCGTCAAGCGGCAGTTGCGCCAGCACGCCCTCGGGCAGGGTCGCCAGCCGCTTGCCCAGGTCGACACGCGCCTTGGCGATGCGCTTGAGCTGGCTCTTGCTGACCGGCTCATCGCCGGTCCCGGAATCGAATTCGTTCATGGAGTTAATCAATGTCAGAAGTGACTAGCGTAGCCCAGGCGGACGCCGACCGTAAGGCCGGTTTCGAAGAACTGGAGGCACGCATACAGGACGCCCTGCGCCGGGCGACCCGCGCCGGCGTCGACGGCGCCGAGGCGACGGCCAGCATTCATGGTGGCCTGAGCGTCAACGTGCGCCTGGGCGAGGTGGAGACCATCGAGCACACCCGTGACCGCGGCATCTCGATCACGGTCTACGCCGACGGCCGCAAGGGCCACGCCAGCAGCGCCGACCTGGAGCCGGAGTCCGTGCTCGCCTGCGTGGACCGTGCCGTCGAAATCGCCCGCTTCACCGAGGCCGACAACTGCAACGGCCTGGCTGACCCGGAGCGCATGGCCACCGAGTTCCCGGACCTGGACCTGTGGCATCACCATGACCTGGACGCCCAGGCCGCCATCGACCGTGCGCTGGCCATTGAAGAAGCCGGTCGCGCTGACCCGGGCATCACCAATTCCGAGGGTGGCAGCGTTTCCAGCAGCTTCGGCCAGTCGGTCTACGGCAACAGCAACGGCTTCATGGGCCAGGCCAGCGGAACCCGCTACAGCCAGAGTTGCGTGCTGGTCGGCGGCAAGGGCGAGGGCATGCAGCGCGATTACTGGTACGACTCCACGCGCAGCTTTGACGACCTGGAATCGCCCGAATTCACCGGCCAGGAAGCCGCGCGCCGCACGCTGCGCCGCCTGGACGCCCGCCGCGTGCCGACCGCTAAGGTCCCCGTGGCCTTCGCGCCGGAAGTTGCGCGCTCGCTGGTCGGGCACTTCACCGGGGCCATCGCCGGTTCGGCCCTGTACCGCAACGCGTCGTTCCTGAAGGACGCGGTCGGTGAGCAGTTGTTCCCGGACTGGTTGACGCTGTCCGAGCGGCCATTCCTGCCGCGCGCGGCCGGCAGTGCCACCTTTGATGCCGAGGGTGTCGCGCCGAGCGATCGTGACATTATCGACGCCGGCGTCCTGACCGGCTATATCCTGTCGAGCTACTCAGCCCGCCGGCTGGGCCTGGAATCCACCGGCAATGCCGGCGGGGTCCACAACCTGCGGCTTACCGGCGCCGGTGGCACCCAGGCCGACCTGCTGGCCGATATCGGCACCGGCCTGCTCGTGACCGAGGTCATGGGGCAGGGCGTCAACATGGTCACCGGCAACTACTCCCGTGGCGCCTCCGGTTTCTGGATCGAGAACGGCGAGATCGCCTTCCCGGTCGAGGAAGTCACCGTTGCCGGCAACCTGCGCGACATGTTCATGAACATCCGCGCGATTGGCGAAGATGTTGATCGCCGTGGCAATGTGCATATTGGTACGGTGGTGGTGGATGGGATGACTTTGGCTGGTGAGTAGTGAGTAGTGAGTAGTGAGTGGTGAGTAGTGAGTAGTGAGGAGTTAGGGGGTGGTGATTTGGCAGCTTACCGAGTTGGCGATGAAGCATTCGTGGTGGGCGCGCTCGTGCAGTGCGGCCAGGGCGGCTTCGTCGGGTGCCTCGCCGGCGAAGGTGATGTTGGGTGACAGCCGGACCTCGGTGATGGCCAGTTTGCCGTTTTCGTTTTTGGCCAGCAGGCCCACGGCGGCGTCTTCGTAGGCGTCCACGACGATGCGCTTCTTCGCGCAAAGGGCGAGGAAGGTCAGCATGTGGCAGGACGAGACGGCGGCGACGAAGGCCTCTTCGGGGTCGACGGACTGACCGTCGCCGCGGAAGGCGGGGGCGGCGCTGGCCTTGACGGCGATGCCGCTGCCAAAGCGCCATTCGTGTTCGCGGTTGTAGTCGTCGTAGGCGAAGCTGTCGGTGGTTCGTTTCCAGTCAATCGTGGCGCGGTGTTCGGACATCGGGTCAATCCTCGTTGAATTTGCGGAAGCGGTGCGTGGAGCGCTGGTTCAGTTGCCGGCCCAGCCACGGCCAGGCGCCGTTGAGCCAGACCAGGAACCGGTAGACCCGGCCGGGGATGGCCACGGTCCGGTGCTTGCGGCCCAGTACCGCGTCCAGGCCGTACTCGGCCACCTCGTCGGCCTGCAGCCACATGAAGCCGGGCATGGTCGAGACGCGGTCGCGCGTGCCCGTCACATCGTGGAACTCGGAATAGGTGAAGCCGGGGCAGAGCGCCGAGACGCGGATGCCGTGGCGCCGGCCTTCCAGTGACAGCGATTCTGACAGCTTGATCAGGAAGGCCTTCGAGGCCGCGTAAAGCGTATGGCCCTCGCTGCCCGGCATGTGGCCGGCAACGGAGGCGACGTTGATGATCTGTCCACGGCCGCGATCGATCATGCCGGGCATCAGCGCCCGGCACAACTCGCACACGGCGGTGACCATGACCTGCAGGAAGTCCGCGTGGGTCTTCCAGTCGACCTCCACCAACCGGCCCGGCACGCCATAGCCGGCGTTGTTCACCAGGCACTCGACCTCGATACCGGCATCCATCAGTTGCGCCACGATGGTGGCCGGCGCGGCGGGGTCGGCCAGGTCGGCCGCCAGGACGTGGCAGCGGGTGCCGCACTGAGCGTTCAGTTCATCGGCCAGCGTTTTCAGCCGGTCCTCGCGGCGGGCGACCAGCACCAGGTCGTAACCCCGCGCGGCCAGCGCGCGACAGAACGCCGTGCCGATGCCGGCGGAGGCGCCGGTGACCAGGGCCCAGCCGGTCGACGTTTCATCGTCTGCGGCGGATTTGTTTGTTGAATCACTCATGACGATGAATTCTGTGGCGGCCGGGCCCGACTGGCAAGCCCCGTTGTCGGCGGGTATCCTTTCGCCTCGCCGAGTGGTGGCCAGCCGATGAGGAGAAAGGCATGCGAAAGATCATGGTAGCGGGTAACTGGAAGATGCATGGTTCGATGTCCATGGTCGAGACCCTGCTGGGCGGGGTGATCGATGGGCTGGATGACACCATGCCGGTGGACGTCGCGGTCTTTCCGCCGGCGCCATACCTGCCGCAGGTGCAGGCCATGGCAAACGGTTCACGGGTGGCCTGGGGTGGCCAGACGCTGAATCCCAACGAGCAGGGCGCCTATACCGGCGAGGTTTCCGGCGCCATGCTGGTCGATTTTGGCTGCCGCTACGTGCTGGTTGGGCATTCCGAGCGGCGCACGCTGTTCGGCGAGAGCGACGCAGATGTCGCCGAGCGTTTCGAGGCCGCGCAGCGCGATGGCCTGGTGCCGGTGCTGTGTATCGGTGAAACGCAGGCGCAGCGCGAGGCCGGTGAAACCGAGGCCGTGGTGGCCGCGCAGATTGATGCGGTGCTGGATCGCTGCGGCATCGCCGCCTTTGACCAGGCACTGGTGGCCTATGAGCCGGTGTGGGCGATTGGCACCGGCCTGACCGCAACGCCGGAGCAGGCGCAGGATGTTCACGCATTTATACGTGACAAATTGTCGGCGTTGGATGGTAGAATAGGCGGTCAAATTCGGATTTTGTACGGCGGCAGCGTGAAATCGTCCAATGCCGCCGATTTGTTTGCACGGGATGACATTGACGGCGCCCTGGTGGGCGGCGCATCGCTGACGGCCGGGGACTTCCTGGGGATCTGCCGCGGCGCGTCCTGAACAATTGGTGTTTTAAATGCAAGTACTCAACATTTTTCACGTGTTGGTGGCCATCGCCATGGTCGCCTTTATCCTGGTCCAGCGTGGCCCCGGCGCGACCGCCGGTGCGGCGTTCGGCAGCGGCGCATCCGGTACCGTTTTCGGTTCGCGCGGCGCGGGCTCTTTCCTGTCCCGTTCGACCTGGATTCTCGCCACCCTGTTTTGCCTGATCAGCCTGGTCATGGCGGTCATCGTTTCGCGTGACCTGTCTGCGCCCGAGACTGATCTTGGTGTTGTCGGCCGTGATGCGCCGGCGGTTGAAGCGCCGCTCGAGTCCGAGCCGTCGACCCCGGTAATGGGTGACCCCGACACGGACCTGCCGTCGCCCGGCATCGAAGCACTGTCCCCCGCGGCAGACGATCTCCCGGCGCTCGAGCCGGAAGCCACCGAATCCGAGGCCGTGGAAGCGGCTGACGAGGACGAGGCTACTGACAGCTGACGGTAGCTGTTACGATTGCCCAAGTGGTGGAATTGGTAGACACGCTATCTTGAGGGGGTAGTGGCGAAAGCCGTGCCGGTTCGAGTCCGGCCTTGGGCACCATCTTTGAACCCGGCGTGGTTGAGCGCCGGAAAACGGAACGGGACATGCTTGCAGAGTACTTTCCAATCCTGCTGTTTATCGGTATTTCGATGGCGCTGGGTATCATCCTGGTGACCATCGGTGGAATCCTCGGGCCGCGACGGCCGAGCGCCGAGAAGAACTCGCCCTACGAGTGCGGGTTCGAGGCCTTCGAAGACACCCGCAGCCAGTTCGATGTCCGTTTCTACCTGGTCGCGATCCTGTTCATCATCTTTGACCTGGAAATCGCGTTTTTCGTTCCCTGGGCGCTGGCCCTGGACACGATTGGCTGGAACGGCTTTATCGCGATGATGGTGTTCGTGCTGCTGCTGATCGTGGGCTTTTTTGTTGAATGGTCACGGGGAGCACTGGAATGGGAGTGACAGATCCGGGCGTGGTCGAGCTCAATGCCGTGGATGACATCCTGCGGCCGAATGCCGACACCAACCCCATCCTGAGTCGCGGCGCGGTCACCACCACGCTCGATTCACTGATCAACTGGGCGCGCACGGGCTCCATGTGGCCGGTCACTTTCGGCCTGGCCTGCTGCGCGGTGGAAATGATGCAGGCGGGCGCGGCGCGCTACGACCTGGACCGTTTCGGCGTGATTTTCCGCCCCAGCCCGCGCCAGTCCGACGTCATGATCGTGGCCGGCACGCTGTGCAATAAGATGGCCCCGGCGCTGCGCAAGGTCTACGACCAGATGCCCGACCCCAAGTGGGTGATTTCCATGGGCTCCTGCGCCAACGGCGGCGGCTACTACCACTACTCTTACGCGGTGACCCGCGGCTGTGACCGGATCGTCCCCGTTGACGTCTACGTGCCCGGCTGCCCGCCTACCGCCGAGGCGCTGATCTACGGCATTCTGCAGTTGCAGAAGAAAATCCGTCGCACCAACACCATCGCTCGCTGATCGATCATGAATGCATCTGAATTCCAGGTCCGGTTAGCCGAGCTGCTTGGCGATACCGCTACCATCAACCAGGACGCCCTGGGGCTGGTCACCGTGGACGTGTCCGCCAAGCACTGGCTGGACACCGCCCGCACGCTGCGTGACCACGACGAGCTCGCCTTCGAGCAGCTCATCGACCTGTGTGGCATCGACTACCTGGGCTACGGCCAGACCGAGTGGGAAACCGGTGACGCCACCAGCGAGGGCTTCAGCCGCGGTGTCGAGGGCATGGGTCCCGGCCGTTTCCGCTGGCGTGAACAGCCCGAAGCCGAAGAGGTCGAGAACCGTTTTGCCGTGGTCGTGCACCTGCTGTCGATCACGCACAACCGGCGCCTGCGCCTGCGCACCTTTGCGCCGGACGAGGGCTTTCCGATCGTGCCTTCGCTGGTCGAGACCTGGAGTTCCGCCAACTGGTACGAGCGCGAGGCCTTTGACCTGTACGGCATTGTTTTTGAAGGCCACCCGGACCTGCGCCGCCTGCTCACCGACTACGGTTTCAGCGGCCACCCGTTCCGCAAGGACTTCCCGCTCATCGGCAACGTCACCGTGCGTTACGACGAGGAGCGCGGCCGCGTGGTCTACGAGCCGGTCGAAATCGAGCCACGCGTACTGGTGCCGCGTGTAATCCGCGAGGACTCGCGCTACAAGGCCGACGACATCGACCAGGCGGCTGACGATGCCGCCGACGACATCGCCGCGGAGGCGAGTGACTGACATGGCTGAAATCCGCAGCTACACCATGAATTTCGGCCCGCAGCACCCTGCGGCGCACGGCGTGTTGCGCCTGGTCCTGGAAATGGACGGCGAGACCGTGGTCCGTGCCGACCCGCACGTGGGCCTGCTTCACCGTGCCACCGAGAAACTGGCCGAGACCAAGCCGTTCAACCAGTCGATCGGCTACATGGACCGTCTCGATTACGTTTCCATGATGTGCAACGAGCACGCCTATGTGCGCGCCATCGAGCAGCTGCTGGGTATCACGCCGCCGGTGCGTGCGCAGTACATCCGCACCATGTTCGACGAGATCACGCGCCTGGGTAACCACCTGATGTGGATCGGCGCCAATGGCCTCGACCTGGGCGCCATGACCGTGTTCCTGTACGCCTTCCGCGAGCGCGAGGCGACCATGGACATGTACGAGGCGGTGTCCGGCGCGCGCATGCACGCCACCTATTACCGCCCGGGCGGCGTCTACCGCGACCTGCCGGACCGCATGCCGAAGCAGAAAGAATCGCCGTGGACCAAGGGCAAGGACTTAAAGCGCGCCAACGAGTGGCGTGAAGGTAGCCTGCTGGACTTCGTCGAGGCCTTCACGAAGGACTTCTTCAAGAAGGTCGACGAGTACGAGACCCTGCTGACCGATAACCGGATCTGGAAGCAGCGCACCGTGAACATTGGCGTGGTGTCGCCGGAGCGGGCCCTTCAGCTGGGCTTTACCGGCGCCATGCTGCGCGGTTCCGGCATCGAGTGGGACCTGCGCAAGAAGCAGCCCTACGCCATGTACCCGGAGATGGATTTCGACATCCCGGTGGGCGTCAATGGCGACTGCTACGACCGCTACCTGGTCCGCGTCGAGGAGATGCGCCAGTCGGCGAACATCATCCTGCAGTGCGTGGACTGGCTGCGTGCCAACCCGGGCCACGTCATGCTGAAGAACTTCAAGGTCATCCCGCCCACGCGCGAGGAAATGAAGGATGACATGGAAGCGCTGATTCACCACTTCAAGCTGTTTACCGAGGGCTACTGCGTGCCGAAAGGCGAGACCTACGCCGCGGTGGAAGCGCCCAAGGGTGAGTTTGGCTGCTACCTGGTGTCCGACGGCGCCAACAAGCCATTCCGCGCGCATTTCCGCGCCCCCGGATTCGCCCACCTGTCCGCCATGGACGAGATGGCGAAGGGTCACATGCTGGCCGACGTGGTGGCGCTGATCGGCACCCAGGACATCGTATTCGGAGAGGTGGACCGCTGATGGCGCACAAGGCTGAATTTGTCGAGGGCAAGGCGTCCCTGCTCACGGAGAAAACCCGCACGGCCATCGACGGCTGGGTGGCGCGTTTCCCGGAAGACCGCAAGCGCTCCGCCGTGATCCAGTCGCTGATGGCGGCGCAGGAGCAGAACGGTGGATGGATCAGCAACGAACTGGTCGAGGCCGTGGCCGACTACCTGGACCTGCCACCAGTGTGGTGCGCGGAAGTCGCGAGTTTCTACTCCATGTTCGACCGCGAGCCGGTGGGCCGGCACAAGGTCAACATCTGCACCAATATCTCCTGCTGGCTGAACGGCGCCGAGGGCATCGTCGCCCACGTCGAGAACAAGCTGGGTGTGAAACTGGGCGAGACCACCGCTGACGACCGCATCACGCTGATCCGCGAGGAAGAGTGCCTGGCCGCCTGCTGCGGCGCGCCGATGATGGTCGTCGACGGCCACTACCACGAAAACCTCGACCCTGAAAAAGTCGACGAAATCCTGGACGGCCTCAAATGATGACGATGTCACCCTTCCCGCGTCACCCGTCACTCGTCACGCGTCACGCGTCACGCGTCACCCGTCACGGAGGTCGTCGTGGCTGATCATAGTGTCGTTTTCACCACGCTCGATTTCGACGAGCCCTGGACCTACGAGAACTACCTGAAGGTCGACGGCTACCAGGCCTGGCGCAAGATTCTCGAAGAGAAGACCCCGCGCGAGGAAATCATCGAGACGGTCAAGGCCTCGGCCCTGCGCGGTCGTGGCGGTGCGGGTTTCCCCACCGGACTGAAGTGGAGCTTCATGCCGCGCTCGGCGCCGGTGCAGAAGTACATCCTGTGCAACTCGGACGAGTCCGAGCCGGGTACCTGCCATGACCGCGACATCCTGCGCTTCAACCCGCATGCCGTGGTCGAGGGTATGGCGATTGCCGGCTACGCCATGGGCGCCAGCGTGGGCTACAACTACCTGCGCGGCGAATTCCATCACGAACCGTGGGAGCGGTTCGAGGCGGCGGTGAAAGAGGCCTACGAGGCCGGCCTGCTGGGCAAGAACATCAACGGTTCCGGCATCGACATGGATATCCATGGCGCGCTGGGCGCCGGTGCCTACATCTGCGGCGAGGAAACCGCACTGATGGAGTCGCTGGAAGGCAAGAAGGGCCAGCCGCGCTTCAAGCCGCCGTTCCCGGCCAACTTCGGCCTGTACGGCAAGCCCACCACCATCAACAACACCGAGACCCTGGCCTCCGTTCCGTCGATCATGCGCAAGGGCGCCGACTGGTTCCTGGAGATCGGCAAGCCCAACAACGGCGGGCCGAAAGTGTTCTCCGTGTCCGGTCACGTCAACAAGCCGGGTAACTTCGAGATTCCGCTGGGTACGCCGTTTGCCGACCTGCTGGAGATGGCCGGCGGCATGCGTAACGGCAATGCCATCAAGGGCGTGATTCCGGGTGGTTCATCCATGCCGGTACTGCCCGGCGAGACCATGATGGGCATCACCATGGACTACGACGCGCTGAGCAAGGCCGGCTCCGGCCTGGGTTCCGGCGCCGTCATCGTCATGGACGAGACCACCTGCATGGTGCGCGCCTGCACCCGTATCTCGCGCTTCTATCACATGGAAAGCTGCGGCCAGTGCACGCCGTGCCGCGAAGGCACCGGCTGGATGCACCGCGTGCTGCAGCGCATCGTCGATGGCAAGGGCCGCGCCGAGGACCTGGAGCTGCTGAAATCAGCGGCCGGCCAGATCGAGGGCCACACCATCTGCGCCTTCGGTGAAGCCGCGGCCTGGCCCGTGCAGGGCATGCTGCGCCACTTCTGGCATGAATTCGAATACTACGTGGAGCACGGCCGGTCGATTGTCGACGGGGCCGGGGAGAAGGCCGCATGAGCGCCGTGACCGGAGAACAGGCCGTGGACATGGTCAACATCGAGGTCGACGGTATCGCCATGCAGGTGCCGAAGAACTCGATGATCATCGAGGCCACCGACAAGGCCGGCATCAACGTACCGCGGTTCTGCTACCACAAGAAACTGTCCATCGCGGCCAACTGCCGCATGTGCCTGGTCGACGTGGAAAAGGCACCGAAGCCGATGCCGGCCTGCGCCACGCCGGTCATGGAAGGCATGAAGGTGTACACCACCTCGCGCCGCGCCATCGACGCGCAGCATGGCGTGATGGAATTCCTGCTGATCAACCACCCGCTGGATTGCCCGATCTGCGACCAGGGCGGTGAGTGCGAATTGCAGGACCTGGCCATGGGCTACGGCCGATCGGTTTCACGTTTCACCGAGCGCAAGCGCGTGGTGAAAGACAAGAACATCGGTCCGCTGGTGCAGACCGACATGACCCGCTGCATCCATTGCACGCGCTGTGTGCGCTTCCTCGACGAAGTGGCCGGCACCTGCGAGATGGGTGGCACCGGGCGCGGCGACCGCCTGGAGATTACTTCCAGCATTGCCGGCAGCATCGACTCCGAGATGTCCGGCAACATCATCGACCTGTGCCCGGTGGGAGCGCTGACCAACAAGCCGTTCCGTTTTTCGGCGCGTGCCTGGGAACTGCAGTCACGCCCGTCCACGGCGGCGCATGACGGCCTGGGTTCCGGTATTCATTTCCACGTGCGCCGTGGCAAGGTCATGCGCGCCGTGCCGGCGGACCGCGAGTCCGTGAACGAGACCTGGCTGTCCGACCGGGACCGTTACAGCCACTTCGGCCTGTATGCCGAGGACCGGGTGCTGGCGCCGTCCGTCAAGCGCGACGGCGAGTGGGTGGAGGTGACCTGGGACGAGGCCATCGAGGCAGCCGCCGATGCGCTGCGTGGCCGTGCGGGTGATGACATCGGCGTGCTGATGTCGCCGTCAGCGGCCACCGAGGACTACTTCCTGGCCCGGCGCCTGGCCGATGGCCTGGGTACGCCGCATATTGACCATCGTGCGCGGGAATGTGATTTCGCCGACGATGGCGCGCGGCCGTCGCTGTTCGGCGCACCACTGGCCAGCATCCAGAACGCGAAGGGCATCCTGCTGGTGGGCTGTAACGCCCGCCAGGAAGCGCCGGTGCTGGGTCACCGTGTGCGCCAGGCCTGGCGCGCGGGTGCCTCGGTGTTCGTGGTCAACCCGCTGGACTGGAACTTCCATTTCGACGTCGCCGGCAAGGTCATTGCCGCGCCGCAGTCACTGGCCGGCGAACTGGCCGCGGTGGCACTGGCCGTGGCCGAGGCCTCGGGCCAGGCGCTGCCGGAGAACCTGTCGACGGGCGATGTCACCCCGGGTGACGCGCACCGCGCTATCGCCCGTGGCCTGGCGGACGCCGAAGGTGGCGTCGTGATCGTCGGTCACGCCGCCATGGCCATGGCCGACGCGGCCCGTGTGCGACAGCTGGCCGCCTGGGTGGCCGAGGCCACCGGCACCGCGCTGAACCTGCTGCCGATGGGCGGCAACACGGCCGGCGCCGCGGCCGCGCGGGCACTGCCCGGCGAGGGCGGCCTGAACGCCCGCGCCATGCTGGAGTCACCGCGCCGCGCCTACCTGCTCTGGGATGTCGAGCCGCAGGCCGACACCTTCGACCCGGCCGTTACCGGTGCTGCACTGGCCGCCGCGGACAAGGTCGTTGCGGTCACTTCGTTTGCCGGCGGCGCGTTGCGCGACGCCGCCGACGTGATCCTGCCACTGACGCCCTGGGCCGAGACCGAGGGCAGCCTGGTGAGCCTGGATGGCCTGCGCGTGGACGTCAGCCCGGCCGGCCAGGCCGCGGGCGAATCTCGCCCCGGCTGGAAGGTATTGCGTCGCCTGGGCACGGCCCTGGCGCTGGAAGGTTTTGATCACGTGAACATCGCCGCCGTGCGTGCCGACATGGACGGCCACCTGGCCGCGCCGACCGCTCCCGGCCTGTCCTCCATCACATTGCCGGCGCCATCCGTTGCCGCGGGCATGTGGCGTGTCGGCGAAGTGCCGATGTACTCGACCGACGCCCTGTGCCGCCGCTCCGCCGCATTGCAGGACACGGTCCACGCCGAGCACGGCTTCGTCGGCCTGAACCCGGCCGATGCCGAGGCGCTGGGCCTGGTTGACGGCGGCAGCGCCCGCGTCGCCCAGGGTGACGCCGCGGTGGTGCTGAACGTGCGCGTCACCGATGCGGTTCCGGCCAACGCGGCCTGGGTGCGCGCGTCGACGCCGGAATCGGCCGAGCTGGGCCCGGTCAACGGCCCGATTACCGTGTCCCGTCCGGGAGGGAACGACTGATGTTCGAAGCGTTTCTCGAACTGGCCTGGATCGTCGTCAAGATCATGGCCATCACCGTTCCGCTGATCCTTTCGGTGGCCTACTTCACCTATGCCGAGCGCAAGGTGATCGGCTTCATGCAGTCGCGCCACGGGCCCAACCGTGTCGGTATCTTCGGCTTCAAGCTGTGGGGCCTGGCGCAGCCATTCGCGGACGTTTTCAAGCTTCTGCTGAAAGAGATCGTATTGCCGCAGAACGCCAACAAGTTCCTGTTTGTGCTGGCGCCGGTGATCACGCTGGCCCCGGCCTTTGCGGCCTGGGCGGTCATTCCGTTCAGTGACACGATGGTGCTGGCCGATATTGATGCCGGCCTGCTGTACCTGCTGGCGATGACCTCGCTGGGTGTGTACGGCATCATCATCGCCGGCTGGGCGTCGAACTCGAAGTACGCGTTCCTGGGCGGCCTGCGCTCGGCGGCGCAGATCGTGTCCTACGAAATTGCCATGGGCTTCGCGCTGGTGGGCGTGCTGGTCCTGTCCGGCTCGCTGAACCTGTCGGAAATCGTCAAGGGCCAGCAGGGCAACATCTTCGACTGGTTCTGGCTGCCGCTGTTCCCGCTGTTCATCGTCTACTTCATTTCCGGCGTGGCCGAGACCAACCGTGCGCCGTTTGATGTTGCCGAAGGCGAGTCGGAAATCGTCGCCGGTTTCCACGTGGAGTATTCCGGCGCGGCGTTCGCGGTGTTTTTCCTGGCCGAGTACGCGAACATGATCCTGATCTCGGCGCTCACCGCCCTGCTGTTCCTGGGCGGCTGGCTGTCCCCGTTCGCCGGTATCCCCGGCATCGGCGATACGGTCCTGGGCGCGGGCGGTGTGCACTGGTTCCTGGCCAAGACCGCGTTCTTCATGTTCACGTTCCTGTGGCTGCGTGCGACCTTCCCGCGTTACCGCTATGACCAGATCATGCGCCTGGGCTGGAAGGTCCTGATTCCCATCACGCTGGTCTGGGTGATGGTGGCCGCAGTGCTGAAACTCTCCGGCGCCGTGACCCTGGGAGCCTGACGATGAGTGCGATGACCCAATATCTCAAAAGCCTGATGCTGCTGGAGTTGATGAAAGGCCTGAGCGTCACGCTGGGCTATTTCTTCAAGCCCAAGGCAACCCTGCGCTACCCGGAAGAAAAGACGCCGAAGTCCAACCGTTTCCGTGGCCTGCACGCCCTGCGTCGCTACCCGAACGGTGAAGAGCGCTGCATCGCCTGCAAGCTCTGCGAGGCTGTCTGCCCGGCGCTGGCCATTACCATTGATTCGGAACAGCGCGAGGACGGCACCCGCCGCACCACGCGCTACGACATCGACCTGTTCAAGTGCATCTACTGCGGGTTCTGCGAGGAATCCTGCCCGGTGGACTCGATCGTCGAGACCACGTTCCACGAGTATCACTTCGAAAACCGGGGTGAGAATGTCGTCACCAAGCCGCAGTTGCTGGCCATTGGCGACCGCTTTGAAACCCAGATTGCCGCCGAGAAGCGGCAGGACGCGGCATACCGATGATCATGGGAATCGAACTGCAGGTCATCCTGTTCTACCTGTTTTCCGCCATCCTGGTGGGCTCGGCCCTGGCGGTCATCAGCTCGCGTAACCCGGTGTACTCGGCGCTGTTCCTGGTGCTGACGTTCTTCACCGCCGCGGCGTTGTGGATCCTGCTGCAGGTGGAGTTCCTGGCCGTCGTGCTGGTGGTGGTCTATGTCGGCGCCGTGATGGTGCTGTTCCTGTTCGTGGTGATGATGCTGGATATCAACCTGGTGCCGCTGAAGGAAGGCTTCGTGCGCTTCCTGCCGGTGGGCATCCTGGTGGCGCTGATCATGGCGTTCGAACTGCTGGCGGTGATGTGGACGCAGGGCCGCTTCGGCGAGGCCGCATACCCGACGCCCGCCGACCGCGCCGCTGACTACAGCAATACCCAGGCGGTGGGCGAGCACCTGTACACCCAGTACCTGCTGCCGTTCGAGGTTGCCGGCGTCATCCTGCTGGTGGCCATCGTCGCGGCAACGGCCCTGACGCTGCGCCAGCGCAAGGGTTCGAAGACCCAGCAACCGGCGCGCCAGGTGCGCGTCAAGCGTGAAGAGCGGGTGCGACTGGTGAAAATGAAGTCCGAAGCGCCGAATTCCGGTGGAGGGTCCTGAGCGATGTTGACGTCCCTGACACTGGCGCATTACCTGACCCTGGGTGCCATCCTGATGAGCATCAGCCTGGCCGGCATCTTCCTGAACCGGAAGAACGTGCTCATCCTGCTGATGTGCATCGAGCTGATGCTGCTGGCGGTGAACATGAACTTCGTCGCCTTCTCCCGTTACCTGGGCAACCTGGACGGCCAGGTGTTCGTATTCTTTATCCTGACCGTGGCCGCCGCAGAGGCCGCCATTGGCCTGGCTATCCTGGTGGTGCTGTTCCGTAACCGGCGCACCATCAACGTGGCCGAGCTGGACGACCTGAAGGGGTAGGGCAAGACCATGGATATCAAGACCATCCTGCTCCTGATTCCGCTGCTGCCGCTGGTCGGCGCGGCCGTTTCCGGGCTCCTTCGCAACCACGTGGGCCGTGCCGGCGCGCACTGGGTGACCATCCTGGCCGTGGCGGGCTCCTGCCTGTTGTCGTTCTGGGTGCTGTACCTGCAGATGTACGAGGGCCTGGAAACGCTCAATTACAGCGTCTACACCTGGATGGTGGTCGAGGGCGTCACCTTCGAGGTGGGCTTCCTGGTCGATCACCTGACTTCGCTGATGATGTGCGTGGTGACCTTCGTGTCGCTGATGGTGCATATCTACACCATCGGCTACATGCACGATGACCCGGGCTACCAGCGCTTCTTCAGCTACATTAACCTGTTCACCTTCGCCATGCTGATGCTGGTGATGGCCAACAACTTCATGCAGCTGTTCTTCGGCTGGGAAGCCGTGGGCCTGGTGTCGTACCTGCTGATCGGCTTCTGGTTCAAGAAAGACACGGCCATCTTCGCCAATATGAAGGCCTTCCTGGTCAACCGCGTGGGTGACTTCGGTTTCCTGCTGGGTATCGCCGCGGTGCTGATGACCTTCGGCTCGCTGGACTACGCCACCGTGTTCGCGGCGGCCCCGGATGCGGCGGACGAAACCATCAGTGTCATTGGTGGCATGGAATGGGGACTGCTGACCTTTATCTGCGTGTGCCTGTTCATCGGCGCCATGGGTAAATCCGCGCAGGCGCCGCTGCACGTGTGGCTGCCCGATTCCATGGAAGGCCCGACGCCCATTTCCGCATTGATCCATGCCGCGACCATGGTCACGGCCGGCATCTTCATGGTGGCGCGCATGTCGCCGCTGTTCGAGTTGTCCGACGCGGCGCTGAGCTTTGTCATGCTGATCGGCGCGTTCACGGCCTTCTTCATGGGCCTGATCGGTGTCGTGCAGAACGACATCAAGCGCGTGGTGGCCTACTCGACCCTGTCGCAGCTGGGCTACATGACCGTGGCGCTGGGTGTGTCCGCTTACTCCGCGGCCATCTTCCACCTGATGACGCACGCCTTCTTCAAGGCGTTGCTGTTCCTGGGCGCCGGCTCGGTGATCATCGCCATGCATCACCAGCAGGACATGCGCTACATGGGCGGCCTGCGCAAGTACATGCCGGTGACCTGGATCACCGCGTGGCTGGGTACGCTGGCGCTGGTGGGCTTCCCGTTCTTCGCCGGTTTCTACTCCAAGGACGCCATTATCGAGGTGGTGCACCTGTCCGAGCGCTTTGGCGCCGGTGTGACCTACTGGCTGGTCGTGGCAGGTGTATTCGTCACCGCGCTGTACAGTTTCCGCCTGCTGTACCTGACCTTCCACGGCAAGGAGAAGTTCGAGGTCGTCGAAGGCGCCGACCCGCACGCGCACCTGCCGGACGGGCAACTGGCGCACAAGCCGCATGAGTCACCGCTGGTGGTGACGATCCCGCTGATCCTGCTGGCGATTCCGTCGGTCGTCATCGGCTGGCTGACCATCGAGCCGGTGCTGTTTGGCGGCTGGCTGTCGGACGCCATTCACGTGGCCGAGGGCAACGACGTGGTCGCGGAGCTGGGTCATCACTTCCACGGCGCCACGGCCATGGCCATCCACGGCGTGCAGACCGTGCCGTTCTGGCTGATGCTGGCCGGCTTCGCCGTCGCCACGCTGATCTGGAAGTTCCGCCCGGGCATCGCCGCCGCGGCGAAGTCACGGCTGTCAGGCATCTACACGCTGCTGGACCACAAGTACTACTTCGACGAGTTCAACCAGAAGGTTTTCGCCAACGGTTCGGTCCGGCTGGGCAACGGGCTGTGGAAGAAGGCCGACGCCGGCTTTATCGACGGCATCCTGGTGAACGGCTCGGCCAAGCTGGTGGGCAAGGTCGCCGCTCTGGTGCGCCGCTGGCAGACAGGTTTCCTTTATGACTACGCGTTCTCGATGATTATCGGACTGATTGCCATTCTCGGCGTCTGGGTGGTGCTGCGATGATGCCGTTACTCAGCCTGCTGATCTGGGTGCCCATCCTGGGCGGCGTTGCGGCGCTGGCCGCCGGCGATTCCCGCCCGCAGATGGCGAAGTGGATCTCGCTGCTGGCCACGCTGGTCACGCTGGCGCTGTGCATCCCGCTGTACACCGGCTTCGATGGCGCCTCGGCGGCCATGCAGTTCGAAGAGTCACGGCCGTGGATCAGTGCTTTCAACGTCAATTACCACCTGGGCGTGGACGGTTTCTCCGTGCCGCTGATCCTGCTGACCGCGTTCTTCGGTCCGCTGGTGGTCATTGCTGGCTGGGAAGTCATTCGCGACAAGGTCCACCAGTACATGGCGTCCTTCCTGATCATGGAAGGCCTGATGGTGGGCGTGTTCTCGGCGCTGGACGGCCTGCTGTTCTACGTCTTCTTCGAGGCCATGCTGATCCCGATGTTCCTGGTGATCGGCATCTGGGGTGGGCCGCGGCGTGTTTACGCGACCATCAAGTTCTTCCTCTACACCTTCCTCGGCTCGGTGTTCATGCTGATCGGCATTATCTACCTGTACCTGCAGGCCGGTAGCTGGGCGATCACTGACTGGCACGCGCTGCCACTGTCGATGGTCGAGCAGAAGTGGATCTTCCTGGGGCTGTTCGCCGCTTTCGCGGTGAAGATCCCGATGTGGCCGGTGCACACCTGGTTGCCGGATGCGCACGTCGAGGCACCCACGGGTGGCTCGGTGATCCTGGCCGCCATCATGCTGAAGATCGGTGGCTACGGCTTTATCCGCTTTAGCCTGCCGATCACCCCGGACGCCGCCGCCGCGCTGGACTGGCTGGTCATCGCCTTCTCACTGGTCGCCATCGTCTACATCGGCTTCGTGGCGCTGGTGCAGCAGGACATGAAGAAGCTGATCGCCTACTCGTCGATTTCGCACATGGGCTTCGTCACCCTGGGCCTGTTTATCGCCTTCGCCATTTACCGCAACAGCGGTGGCACCCAGGGTGCCGGCCTGGGCGTGGAAGGCGCGATGGTGCAGATGGTGTCGCACGGCTTCATTTCCGGCGCGCTGTTCCTGTGCGTGGGCGTGTTGTACGACCGCGTCCACAGCCGCGAGATTTCGGCCTATGGCGGCGTGGCCAACACCATGCCGTGGTTCGCCTTCTTCGCCGTGTTGTTCCTGATGGCCAACTCAGGCCTGCCGGGCACCAGCGGGTTTGTTGGCGAGTTCATGGTCATCCTGGCGTCATTCCAGGCCAACTTCTGGTTTGCCGCGCTGGCCGGCCTGACCCTGATCCTGGGTGCGGCCTACAGCCTGTGGCTGGTGAAGCGGGTGATCTTCGGCGCCGTCGCCAACAAGGACGTCGCCGCGCTGCAGGACATCAACGGCCGCGAGGCCCTGGTGCTGACCACGCTGGCGATCGCCGTGGTCGGCATGGGTGTCTGGCCGTTCCCGGTCGTGGACATGATGCATGCCTCGGTGGACCAGCTGCTGGCCCACATTATCCAGAGCAAGTTGAACTAGTCGTGTTAACAGGCCCTAACAATGAATAAAGCGGAAATGCTGCTGGCGGCGCCCGAACTCCTGGTCCTGGTCATGGCCTGCGTGGTCATGTGCGTGGACGTGTTCCTGCGCGAAGAGCGTCGCGGAATCATCCACATGCTGGCCGTGCTGACGCTGGTCTTCGCCGCGATCATCACGTTGCGGCAGGATGCCGGCATCCCGTCCAAGGAGGTCGAGTACGCGTTCAACGGCGTGTTCGTGCGCGACTACATGGGCGACCTGCTGAAGCTGTTCGCCTACGGCACGCTGGCGCTGGTGTTCACATACTCCAAGGCCTTCCTGCGCAACAACAACCTGTTCCGCGCCGATTTCTACACGCTCAGCCTGTTCTCGCTGCTGGGCGCGATGCTGATGATCTCCGGCAACAGCCTGATCATGGTGTACCTGGGCCTGGAGCTGACGTCGCTGGCGTCCTACGCCCTGGTGGCCTTCAACCGGGATTCCCGAGATGGCTCGGAAGCGGCGATGAAGTACTTCGTCCTGGGCTCCATGGCCTCGGGCCTGCTGCTCTATGGCATGTCGATGATCTACGGCGCGACCGGCACATTGGCGTTGCCGGACATTGCCGAGGCGCTGGCCACCAGCGGTACCGATAACCTGGTCCTGGTGTTTGGCATGGTCTTCCTGGTGGTGGGTATCGCCTTCAAGCTGGGTGTGGTGCCGTTCCACATGTGGGTGCCCGATGTCTACCAGGGCGCACCCCTGGCGGCGACGCTGTTCATTTCCACGGTGCCCAAGCTGGCCGCGTTCGCGATGGCCTACCGGCTGCTGGTGTCCGGCATGGCGCCGTTACATGGCGACTGGCTGCAGATGCTGGCATTCCTTTCCGTGGCGTCGATCATCATTGGTAACCTGGCCGCGATCATGCAGACCAACATTCGTCGCATGCTGGCCTATTCCACCATCTCCCACATGGGTTTCGTGCTGCTGGGCATGCTTCCGGGTACGGCGACGGGTTATGGCGCGTCCCTGTTCTACATCATCGTCTATGCGCTGATGTCGGCGGCGGCCTTCGGCATGCTGATCCTGCTCTCCGGCAAGGGCCATGATGTCCAGGACCTGGATGACCTGAAAGGCCTGAACCGTCACAACGGCTGGTTTGCGGCGATCATGGCCATGGTCATGTTTTCCATGGCCGGTGTGCCGCCACTGGTGGGCTTCTTCGCCAAGTGGCTGGTCATCGAGGCCGTGCTGCAGGCCGGCCTGACCTGGGTCGCCATCACCGCGGTGGTGTTCTCCGTGATCGGCGCGTTCTACTACCTGCGCGTGGTCAAGATCATGTACTTCGACGAGGCGCCGGGCGAGGCCGTGCACGACGGGCCGGTGGACTTCACCGCGGCCATCTCCCTGAACGGCCTGCTGATGCTGGCACTGGGCCTGTTCTCCGGCGGCCTGATCACGCTCTGCGTGACCAGCTTCACGGCCTGACCCGGACCGTCCGGGCGCGGTGCCGCGCATGCCATCCAGGGTCCTGCTGCACATCGGCCTGCACAAGACGGCCACCACGTCCATCCAGGATTACCTGCAGGCCAACCAGGCGGCGCTGGCCGCCGCCGGTGTCGGCTACGTGGGTCGAAAACAATGGCGCGCCGGGGCGGCGCCAGGCAAGCATTCCGGGCAGCGACTGAAAGGTTGGATGGCTTCTTGCAAGGAGCCGGTTCTCATGTTGTCGGAAGAGAACCTGATCGGGGTGCCCAGGGATTTTTCCGTTGGGCGAGTCTACCCTCGTGCCCGGAAGCGAATTCGCTCGCTTCTCGGGGTTACCGGTGAATTGCCCGTCGACCTGGTACTGGTGCTGCGGAATCCGGCCCGGTTCCTGGTGTCCATTTACTGCGAGTACGTGCGCAATAACCATTACGTTCCGGTTGAATCGTTCCTTGGCCAGCATGACCTGCGTGAGTTTTCGTGGCGGCAGGTATTCGACTGGCTGACCGACCTGCCTGAGCAGGTTCGGGTGCATCTCATCCCGTTCGAGCCCGAGTTTGGCGGTGGCGTTGATCGTATTGTCGGGCAACTGCTTGATTGTGCCGGTGTTGATCGGTCATCGTTGTCCGCATTCCCGGGGCAGAAATCACGTTCTTCCTATAGCGCGGAGGAGATCGCCGCGGCCGCCGAGCTGGCTCGACGGGCGGACGCCGAGACCGCCAGCGCGTTTCTACGAATGCTGGACCAGCAGGGGCGGCGCTTTGGTGATACCACGTTTACGCCCATTTCGTCCCGGCGGGTCGCACAACTGACCGAACGTTACCATCGGGACCTGCTTGACATGGGGGCGTGGGCCGGGCGCTGAAACATTTCCCGAATCGGTGCTTGAAAAACACAAGACGAGTCCGTATCATTCCCCACCTTGCTGATGCGGGGTGGAGCAGTCTGGCAGCTCGTCGGGCTCATAACCCGAAGGTCGCAGGTTCGAATCCTGCCCCCGCTACCAAGTTTTAAAAGGGCCCAGCAGGGCCCTTTTTGTTAACGCCGGTTGACGAGCACCGGCGGAGTTGTGAAAACGACCATCTGAACCGAAATGGATTTGCGATGAAATAAGGCAACCGCATCGACCTTTCACCTGGATTGGCGAACTGGCTTTATTCGGGTGTCTGGGACGGTCCCCCATGTTTCGCGGGATCGGCGTTTGCGGGGCTTCATGCCCCTTTTTTATGCGCGCCATTCGGGGTGGCGATTGACGGAGAATGATCATGGCGACCCAGGACAGGCTTAACGCGTTGCTGCAACCGCTGGTTGAAGGCCTGGGATATGAATTCGTGGGGCTGGAGTACGCAGGTAACCCGAAACAGTCGGTGCTGCGAATCTATATCGATTCGGGCGAGGGTGTTGGCCTGTCGGACTGCGAATTCGTCAGCCGCGAAGTCGCCGCCATGCTGGACGTCGAGGATCCCATCAGCGGCCAGTACAACCTGGAGGTGTCATCGCCGGGCCTGGACCGCCCCCTGTTCACCGCGGAGCAGTACAACCGCTTCGCCGGCCAGGAGGCCAAGGTGACCACGTTCGCGCCGGAAGCGGGGCGACGCAAGTTCAAGGGCCGCATCGACAGCCACGATGGTGAGACGCTGACGATGCAGGTGGATGGAGAAACGGTCGAGCTGCGGTTCGACAACATAGCCAAGGCACGACTGGTGCCGGACTACGATGCCCTGATGGCATCGGGAAAGAAGTGAGCGACGAGGCTCTGAGACGGGGTTCAAACGAACATGAGTAAAGACATTCTGCTGGTTGTCGACGCCGTATCCAACGAGAAGGGCGTGGGCAAAAACGTGATCTTCGAGGCGCTGGAAGCGGCGCTGGCCTCTGCCGCCCGCCGGCGCGCCGGTGAAGAGATCGGCGCCCGTGTCGCCATCGACCGCACCACCGGCGAGTACGAAACATTCCGTCGCTGGGAAGTGCTCGAAGACGACGCCGAAATCGAGTTCCCCGAGGCCCAGCTGACGCTGAGCCAGGCGCGCGAACAGCAGGCCGACATCGAGGTGGGTGACTTCATCGAAGAACCGATGGAAAACCCGGAATTCGGCCGCATCGCCGCGCAGACCGCCAAGCAGGTGATCGTGCAGCGTGTCCGCGAAGCCGAACGCGCCCAGGTGGTCGAGGCCTTCGAGGGCCGCGAAGGCGAACTGGTCAACGGCATCGTCAAGCGCATCGAGCGCGGCAATGTCTACCTGGACCTGGGCGGCAACGCCGAGGCCTTTATCGGTTCGCGCCACATGATCCCGGGCGAGTCCGTGCGCCCCGGCGACCGCCTGCGAGCCTACCTGTTCGAGGTGCGCTCGGAAATCCGTGGCCCGCAGCTGTTCGCCAGCCGCACCATCAAGGAATTCCTGATGTCGCTGTTCGAGCTGGAAGTGCCGGAAATCGGCCAGGAGCTGATCTCGGTGATGGGCGCCGCCCGCGATCCGGGCCGCCGCGCCAAGATTGCCGTGCGTTCCAACGATCGCCGCACCGACCCGATCGGCGCCTGCGTGGGCATGCGCGGTTCGCGCGTGCAGGCCGTCAGCAATGAGCTGGCCGGCGAGCGCATCGACATCATCCTGTGGGACGAAAACCCGGCCCAGTTCGTCATCAATGCGATGGCCCCGGCCGAGGTCGCCGGCATCGTTGTCGACGAGGAAAAGCAGTCCATGGACATCGCCGTGGAAGAGCCGAACCTGTCCCAGGCCATTGGCCGTGGCGGCCAGAACGTGCGCCTGGCCAGCGAGCTGTCCGGCTGGGAACTGAACGTCATGACCACCGAGGACGCCGAGGCCAAGGGCGAGGAAGAGTCGCAGAAGTTGCTGCAGTCCTTCATGGAGCGCCTGGACGTTGACGAGGACGTGGCCGGCATCCTGGTGCAGGAAGGTTTCTCCAGCGTCGACGAAGTGGCCTACGTGCCCGAAGCCGAGCTGCTGGATATCGCCGAGTTCGACGAGGACATCGTCGAAGAACTCCGCCGCCGCGCCCGCGACGCGCTGCTGACGCAGCTGATCGCCCGCGAGGAAGCGCTGGAAGAGAACAAGCCGGCCGAAGACCTGCTGGCCCTCGACGGCATGAACGAGCGGCTGGCCTACAAGCTGGCCGAGCGGGGCGTCCGTACCCAGGAAGACCTGGCGGAACTGGCCGTCGACGAACTGCAGGATGTCGAGGAAAGCCTCGACGAGGAAGCGGCGGCGGCGCTGATCATGGCCGCGCGCGAACCCTGGTTCGCCGACAGCGAAGAAGAAGCAAAGACCGAAGAACAAGCGTAAGCAGGCCGGGCATCGCCCAGGCAGGAGCAAGATATGTCACAGGTAACCGTCTCACAATTGGCCGAGGTGCTCGGCGTCACCGTGGACAAGCTGATCAGCCAGCTCAATGAAGCCGGCATCAGCGCGTCGTCCGGCGACGAGCCCGTGTCCAATGACGACAAGAAAAAACTGCTGATGCACCTGCAGACCAGCCACGGCAAGTCCGAGTCAGACGCCTCGGCGCCGCGCAAGGTCACGCTGAAGCGGCGCTCGCACGAAGAGCTGAGTGTCTCCGGTGGCGGCCCCCGTGGCGGCAAGCGCATCGTCAACGTCGAGATCCGCAAGAAGCGGACCTACGTGAAGCGCGACGCCCTGGACAGCCAGAACCAGGAAGACCCGGAACGCGAGCAGGCTCGCAAGGCGCTTGAAGAGGCGCGCGCCGAGCGCGCCGCCAAGGCCGATGCCGAGAAGCAGGCGGCCGAGGAGAAGGCCCGCCACGAGGCCGAGGAGCAGGCCCGCAAGGACGCCGAAGAGCAGGCCAAGCGCGAAGCGGAAGAGCAGGAGCGTCGCGAGGCCGAGGAAAAGGCCCGCGAGGAAGCCGCCAAGCGCGAGGCCGAAGAGGCCGCACGCCGTGCCGACGAAGAGCGCGCCCGCAAGTTTGCCGCCGAAGAGCGTGCCCGTAAGAAAGAAAAGGTCAAGGAACCGGCCAAGCCAGCCACCCGCTACGGTCGCAAGGAATTGCACGTGGCCAAGGGTGCGGCGGGTCGTCGTCGCAAGCCCACTCGTCGCGTAAGCGGCGGTTCGGCCGGCAGCACCGAGCACGGTTTCTCCCGCCCCACCGCTCCGGTGGTTCGCGAGGTGGCCGTGCCGGAAACCATTACGGTGGGTGACCTGGCCAAGGAAATGGCGGTCAAGTCTGCCGAAGTCATCAAGGTGCTGATGGGCATGGGCATGATGGTCACCATCAACCAGCCGCTGGACCAGGATACGGCCATCCTCGTGGTCGAGGAAATGGGTCACAGCGCCAAGCCGGCGGAAGAAAAAGACATTGAGCAGGAACTGCTCGCGGTCGAGGAAGAAGCATCCAGCGATGCCGAGGCGGTGACCCGTCCGCCGGTCGTGACCGTCATGGGCCACGTTGACCACGGCAAGACCTCGCTGCTCGACTACATCCGCAAGTCGCGGGTGACGGCCGGTGAGGCCGGTGGCATTACCCAGCACATCGGCGCCTACCACGTGGATACCGACAAGGGCGGCATTACCTTCCTGGATACCCCGGGCCACGCCGCGTTTACCGCGATGCGTGCGCGCGGCGCCCAGGCTACGGATATCGTCATCCTGGTGGTGGCCGCCGACGACGGCGTCATGCCGCAGACCAAGGAAGCGATCCAGCACGCCCGCGCTGCCGGTGTGCCGCTGATCGTCGCCGTCAACAAGATGGACCGCCAGGAGGCGGACATCGAGCGTGTGAAGTCCGAACTGGCCGCCGAGGAAGTCGTGCCGGAGGACTGGGGTGGTGAAGAGCAGTTCATCCCGGTTTCTGCGCACACCGGCCAGGGCATCGATGACCTGCTCGAGGCGATCACGCTGCAGGCCGAGCTGCTGGAACTGACCGCGGTGGCCGATCGCAACGCCCGCGGTATCGTCATCGAATCCAGCCTGGACAAGGGCCGCGGCCCGTTGGCCACCGTGCTGGTCCAGGAAGGCACGCTCAAGCGTGGCGACATGATGCTGGCCGGTGAACAGATCGGCCGTGTTCGCGCCATGTTCGACGAGAATGGCGACAAGGTTGATGAAGTCGGCCCGTCTTACCCAGCCCAGGTGCTCGGTCTTTCCGGCGTACCGATGGCCGGCGACGAAATGCTGGTCGCGGCCAACGAGCGCAAGGCCCGCGAGGCCGCCTCGCAGCGCCAGGACCGCCAGCGCGAGGGCCGCCTGGCCCAGCAGCAGGCCGCCAACCTGCAGAACCTGTTCGACAACATGGGCAAGGACGACCAGCTTCAGGTGAACCTGTTGCTGCGCGCCGACGTGCAGGGAAGCGCGGAAGCATTGCGCGACTCGCTGGAGAAGCTCAGCAACGACGAGGTCAAGGTCAATATCGTCGCGTCCGGCGTGGGCGCCATCACCGAGTCCGACGCCTCCCTGGCGCAGGCTTCCGATGCCATCATCATCGGCTTTAACGTGCGTGCCGACGCGGCCGCGCGCAAGGTGATTTCCGAGGCCGACCTGGACCTGCACTACTACAGCGTCATTTACGACGCCATCGACGAGGTCAAGGCGGCCATTTCCGGCCTGCTGGGCACCGAGACGCGCGAGCAGATCATCGGCCTGGCCGAGGTCAAGGACGTGTTCCGCTCTTCCAAGCTGGGCGCCATCGCCGGCTCCCTGGTGGTCGAGGGCGTGGTGCGCCGTGACAACCCCATCCGCGTGCTGCGTGACAACGTGGTGATCTACGAGGGTGAGCTGGAGTCGCTGCGTCGCTTCAAGGACGACGTCAAGGAAGTGCAGTCCGGTACCGAGTGCGGTATCGGCGTGAAGCAGTACAACGACGTCAAGCCCGGCGACCAGATCGAGTGCTTCGAGCGCATCGAGGTCCAGCGCTCGCTGTAAGCGCAACCGGCCATGGCACCCCGTGAATTCAAGCGTTCAGAACGCGTCGCCGGCCAGATGCGGCGCGAACTGGCGACATTGATCCAGCGCGAGGTGGATGACCCGGAGTTGGGTTTCGTCAGTCTTTCCGACGTGGAGGTGACCCGTGACCTGGCTCACGCCAAGGTTTACGTCACCGTGTTCGAGGCCGACAAGGCCGCGGACAGCATCAAGGCCCTGAAGCGCGCGGCGGGTTTCCTGCGCATGCGCCTGGGGCAGGAAATGCGCATCCGCGCTGTGCCCGAGCTGCACTTCCACCACGATGCATCGGTGGAGACCGGTATCGCCATGGACGCGTTGATCGATCGGGCCGTGTCTTCCGACGGCCGCGATGACGCCGCGGGAGAAGGCGAAGAAGAATGAGCCGACGTCGTCGTGGCGAAGCCATCGACGGCGTCGTGCTGCTGGACAAGCCGGCCGGCCTGTCCTCCAACCAGGCCCTGCAACGCGTACGCCGCGCCTTCAATGCCCGCAAGGCCGGCCACACCGGCACCCTCGACCCGTTCGCCACCGGCATGTTGCCCCTGTGCTTGGGTGAAGCCACCAAGACGTCCGCATTCATACTCGATGCCGGCAAGGCCTACCGCGCCACGGCGCGCCTGGGTATCGCCACCAGCACCGGTGACCCCGAGGGCGAAGTGCTGCTAGAGCAGGACGTGCCCCCGGTCGACGAAGCGCGACTTCGCGATGTGCTCGACAGCTTTGTCGGCCTGGGTGAGCAGGTGCCACCCATGTATTCGGCCATCAAGCACCAGGGCCGGCCGCTGTATGAATACGCGCGCCGCGGCATCGAGATCGAGCGCCAGCCGCGGCCGGTGGAAATCCACGCCATCGAACTGCTGTCCATTGACGGTCCCGACATCCGTTTCGAAGTCACCTGCGGCAAGGGCACCTACATCCGCACCCTGGCCGAGGACATCGCCCGGGCCTTCGGCACCGTGGCCCACCTGGTCGCGCTGCGCCGCCAGTGGGTGCACCCTTTCGGCAGCCAAAGCATGGTGACGCTGGAACAGGTAGAGCAGGCGAGCGAGAACGGCGAACTCGATTCGCTGCGCCTGCCGGCCGATGCCGGGCTTGCCGACTGGCCGGTGGTCACCCTGGGCGCGGAAGCGCTCCAGCGGCTCGCCCACGGCAACCCCGTCGACTCGAACGGTAGCGAAAAAGGGCTGGTCCGGCTGCACGATTCCGAAGGCACCGCGCGCGGTATCGGCGAGTGCCTGGACGGGCAAATCAGGCCGCGCAGGGTGTTTGTCCGCGACGATCCGTGAATTCGCTGACAGCGGTGTCGCAAGTCGCTGGAATCACAGGTAAATTATCTTCCCCAAAAGCTTGTTTGCAGTGCACTTCAGGCGTACAATACGCGGCTCTTTCAACCCGGGGCTCGTAGAGGGCTTTGCAAAGACCCAGCCACGTCGACAAGTGATGTGGCGGCGGGTTTTTACAAAGGCCTCGAGGGCTCTAGTCATGGAGAACTAACCATGTCTTTTAGTGCTGAGGCAAAAAGCAAGATCGTCGAGGAATACAAGCGTTCGGAGAGCGATACCGGCTCACCGGAAGTTCAGGTTGCATTGTTGACCAGCCGTATTCGTCACCTGACCGATCATTTCAAAACCCACAAGGGTGATCACCACTCGCGTCGCGGCTTGCTGCGACTCGTGAATCAGCGTCGCAGCCTGCTCGACTACCTGAAGAAAAAGGACATCGAGCGGTACCGCGACCTGATTGGCCGTCTTGGCCTGCGTCGATAAACGCTTCTTTTGCCCGATTCGATCGACTAACCGCCTGGCAAACACCTGTTTCGCCAGCGGTTTGTCGTATCTGACATAAATTCAACGCAGGAATCTGACGTGCAAAAATTTACCAAGACGTTCCAGTACGGTGAGCACACCGTAACGATTGAAACCGGGCAGATCGCCCGACAGGCCGACGCGACCGTGATGGTCAAGATGGCCGACACCGTGGTCATGGTGGCCGCCGTGGGTCGCAAAGAGCAGAACCCCGGCCAGTCCTTCTTCCCGCTGACCGTCAACTACCAGGAGAAGTTCTACGCCGCGGGTCGCATCCCGGGTGGCTTCTTCAAGCGCGAAGGTCGCCCGACCGAAAAGGAAGTGCTGACCTGCCGCCTGATCGATCGCCCGATTCGCCCGCTGTTCCCGAAAGGCTTCCTGAACGAAGTCCAGATCACCGCCAACCTGGTGTCTTCCAACCCGGAAGTGGACGGCGACATCCCGGCGCTGATCGGTGCCTCCGCCGCCCTGGCCCTGTCCGGCATGCCGTTCGCCGGCCCGGTCGGCGCCGCCAAGGTCGGTTACGTCAACGGCGAGTACGTGCTGAACCCGACCGCCACCCAGCTGGAAGAGTCCAAGCTGGAACTGGTCGTGGCCGGTACCGAAAAGGCCGTTCTGATGGTGGAATCCGAAGCCGACCTGCTGTCTGAAGACGTGATGCTGGGCGCCGTGACCTTCGGCCACGAAGCCATGCAGACGGTCATCAAGGCCATCAACGAACTGGTCGCCGAAGTCGGCGTCACCGCGTGGAACTGGGAAGGCCCGGTCGAAAACACCGACCTGAAGGCCAAGGTCGAAGCCGCCGCGAAGGACGGCCTCGTCGCCGCTTACGGCAACGCCGACAAGATGGAGCGTCGCGACGCGGTCGCCGCCGTCAAGCAGCAGGTCATCGACCAACTGTGTGACGAGGACGACGAGAATGCACCGTCCGCCGGTGAAGTGGGTGAGTACTTCTACAAGCTGGAGAAGTTCCTGGTCCGCGACCGGATCCTGTCCGGCAACCCGCGTATCGACGGTCGTGACCCGATGACGGTTCGCCCGATCTCCGTGGAAACCGGCGTACTGCCGCGTACCCACGGTTCCGCGCTGTTCACCCGTGGCGAGACCCAGGCCATCGTGACCACCACGCTGGGCACCACGCGCGACGCGCAGATCATCGACGCGGTCACCGGTGAGTACAAAGACCCGTTCATGCTGCACTACAACTTCCCGCACTTCTGTGTGGGTGAGACCGGCTTTGCCGGTGGCCCCAAGCGCCGCGAAATCGGCCACGGCCGCCTGGCGCGCCGCGGCATCTCCGCCGTGCTGCCGTCACAGGAAGACTTCCCGTACGTCATCCGCGTGGTCTCCGAGATCACCGAGTCGAACGGCTCCTCCTCCATGGCGTCCGTGTGTGGTTCATCCCTGGCGCTGATGGATGCCGGTGTGCCGGTGAAGGCACCGGTGGCCGGTGTGGCCATGGGCCTGATCAAGGAAGGCGACCGCTTCGCGGTGCTGACCGATATCCTGGGTGACGAAGATCACCTGGGCGACATGGACTTCAAGGTGGCCGGTACTGCCGAAGGCATCACCGCGCTGCAGATGGACATCAAGATCGAAGGCATCAACGAGGAGATCATGAAGATCGCCCTGGCCCAGGCCCACGACGGCCGCCAGTTCATCCTCGGCGAAATGAACAAGGTCATCGACGCGCCGCGCGCCGAGATGAGCGAGTTCGCGCCGCGCCTGATGACCATCAAGATCCACCCGGACAAGATCCGCGACGTGATCGGTAAGGGTGGCGTGACCATCCGCTCCATCACCGAGGAGACCGGCGCCACCATCGACATCGCCGATGACGGCACCATCACCATCGGTTCCGTGGACAAGGCCGCCGGCGACGAAGCCCGTAAGCGCATCGAGCAGATCACCGCCGACATCGAGCCGGGCCAGATCTTCGAAGGCAAGGTCATCAAGATTATGAACTTCGGCGCCTTCGTTTCACTGACCCCGGGCCGTGACGGCCTGGTGCACATCTCCCAACTCTCCGACGAGCGCGTGGAAGAAGTCACCGACGTGGTCAAGGAAGGCGAGGTCGTGAAGGTGAAAGTGCTGGAAGTGGACAAGCAGGGCCGTATCCGCCTGTCCATGAAAGAGGTGAAGGACGGCGAGTAATCGTCACTTCAGCTCGAACGAATGAAAACGGCGCCTGCGGGCGCCGTTTTTTTATGCCCGGGTGTCAGCGGTCTCCGTGGGCGGACACCACCCAGTGGCAACCCGATGCGGCCCCCGGGTCGACGGTGATGCGAAGCGCCGGGTCAAGCTGGCTGGACTGGTCCAGGCCCTGGGGAAAACGAATCTCCTGGTTGGCAGAATGCCCAGCGCCCGCCAGGACCCGCGCAATGACTGGGCCATAAATGCGGTTCCGTTGGTCAAACGTCCGCACTGTGACAATGCAGGGCTTGCCCGGCATTTCGTCTGCTGCCACGTGGGCAGATACGAGCACCTGGCGCACGGTGTCGACGGTATTGACACCGATCGTGTGGGCCTCGGTGCTGGTTGCTTCACCAGACCAGGTGCCATAATCCCGCAGTGCCAGCGCAGCCGGACTCGTGAGTACCAGCCCGCAGGCCAGCATGGCGGACAGTGGTTGTACTGCCTTGTTCATCGCTCGTTCCTCCCATGATTGTTCGTGACTTCTACAGGGTTTAACGTGCGAAACAGCTAAAGACTGACACCCGGGTCAAACCAGGGCGAGGGCTCGTGCAGGACAGAACGCCCCGCGGTCAGTATTCCGCGTAGGCCACCGAGCGCCCCAGGCTGACATCATCGGCCAGGTGGACAAGTTCACCGCTGTCGATCGCGTACAGCCAGGCGGAATGCCGGGCACCACCGCCCAGCAGCTTGTCACGTGATTCCTGTAACACCAGCGCGCGCTGGTCATCCAGGTAGGCCAGGGGCCTGAAGGCCCGGTCAGCGGGCAGCCCCAGGGGGCGTGGCGCTTCGGCGGCAAGGTCCGTCAACAGCCATGGCGCCGACGCGTCGCCATCGCGTGGCGCGCAGGCCAATCGCTCCATGGCGTCGATCCAGACGGCGCCTTCCAGCCGACAGGTCGAGGACAGGGCATCAAGCGCCTGCAGCTCGCCACTGTGGCCGTCCCAGGAGTGAATGGTCGCCGCGCCATCGCGCAGGGTTTCCAGCAACAGCAGGCCCGGTGCGGCCTCGATCATGGCCGTCAAAGCTGCGCCGGAATGCGCCATGATCAGCTGGTTGGTGCTGCGGTCCTCGCTGGGCACCGCGAACAGGCTGTTGCCGTCGTCGTAGACCATCACTTCGGCCGCGGCCAGGAAGCGGGCGCGAACACCCCCGTAGAAGTCGCCTTTCTCGCCGGTGCGGCGATTGAACCAGGCAATGCGCGGCACGCGCCGGCGGTTGACCGTGTTGGTCTCGGCAATCAGCAGGTACTCGCCGCTGTAGGTCGACACCTCGCGGATCACCGTATCGCCCAGGTGCCCGGCCACCGAGACCTCTCCGGTCTGCAGGCCCAGCCGCATCAGGTACGCGCCGTTGCCGTAATACAGCGCGCCGCGGTAGGGCGAAGGGGGCTCGCCGCCGCAGGCGGCCAGGGCCGCGATCGCAGCCAGGAGCCAGGCCATTCGGGTCATTACACGAGGGAATTTCTGCATGAGCCCATGATAGGCCGGATTGGCGGTGAAAGGGGAAAGGGCCCGGAAACCCGGGCCCTTTCTGCTCAGTCGCTCGCGGGATTGCGCCCGGCGTGAATTATTTCCCTTGCTTGCCGCGTTGTCGCATCCGCACTTCCTTGTCAGGCACGCGGGTCATCACCCCATTTTGTGGCGTGGCACAGAACGCGGTCTGCTCCGCCAGCGTATGAAACTGCGCGAACGGTGACTCCCCGACAAAAATCGTCGCGCAGACCCAGCTGCCGGCAGGCGCGTCCTGCGGGATACGGAGTTCGAACATGACCGTTCGTGTCTCCCCGGAGGCCAGGTTGAGAGATTGCGGGGCGGGGTTGGCGACGCCATTGCGACCCAGCTGGAACCGGGTGCTCAGCACCGGGCGGGTGTAGTCCACGTACTCGACGGTGCTCCACACCTCGGCGCGCAGCCGTTTGCTGGTCCGCGCGCTGACCTCGATACCGAATCGGCAGGTCTGTCCGGCCACCGGCTCGCAATGGTGCAGTTCGCCGAGACGGACGGGGAAGGGCGCCAGGTGAAGGTCGCCGATGTCGACGTGCTCGTCCCGGCCAACTTGAAACGTTGCGCTCTCCAGGATGGAAAAACCGTCGGCCCTGGCCGTGATCCAGAAGTCGCCGGGTGCGACACGCCAGTACAGGCCATCGAAATGGAATTGGCCGTTTTCATCCGCGCTCGTCGACGCCAGTTCGAAGCACTGAGGGCCGTCACAGGTCGACAGCGTCACCCAGGCCCATGGGGGGACGATGCCCGGTATGGGGCTGCCGTCAAGCGCATCGCGCAGCTGGCCGCCAATGGAGCCGATGTACTGCTTCGGCGACATGCCCAGGACCCCCAGGTGCACGTTGGCGGCGGCTTCAGCCGTGAATATGTCGGTCAGGAACTCGTCAAAGCCTTCCGCGCGGAGCGACACCTGGTAGTCGCCATCCAGCAGCGGCTGGCCCCAGTAATCGGTGAGGAACGCGAACACCCCATGGGCATCGGCCAAGGCATCGGCGACGCCGTAAGTACATTCCGTGCCCGTGCACTGGTTCAGGTAGGCCACCACGTAGGGCGGCTCATAGCTTGACAGCGGTACGCCGGTTTCGGCGTTGAAGACCAGCCCGGAAATGCTGCCGATGCTGTTTCGCTCGGTCACTGAGAGGCGGTAACTGCCCTGGCCAACGCCGTTGAATCCGCTGTCGCAGCAGTTCGTTACGCCCACCGTGAACAGGCCGTCACCGGGAACGACAAGATGCAGCTGCGAGTTGAGTCCCTCGCCACTGTCGTCGTCAAACGCCATGAGCTGGCAGGCGGAATCGAACCAGCCGACGAACGGGTCACCCAGGTCGCCGGCACCGGTAGGCTGGCCCTCGAGGTCCAGGCGCAGAACTGTGCCAGGCTGGGCCGTGAACCGAAAGAAGTCGACATCGGCCTGCTCCGCAAACGGGTCCAGTTCCCCCAGGATAATGTGGGGTGAGCCAGACAGTGTTTCGGTTTGTGCCGTGTCACATGAATTGTTGGGCTCAAATTCCTGCGCCATGGCCCAGGCGGGCAGGAACAGCCAGAACAGCGCGCTGGCCAGTAAGCCGCGCGCGAGAATTGGGGTACGCATTTTGACGACACCCTCCTTCGGGTGATCGGGGGTATCACGCGGAGCAGGAGCCGCGCGAATGATGCCGAGCCTGTCCGACGGCGGCCGGGGTGGCCGCGTTCCTGCCGGATGTCCGGTCGGGGCAGTGGCCAGGCAGGCCACCAAGCGTTATTTATACGCCGTTTTTTAAGTTTGGCAATAAATAAATATACATTAAAAACATAAGGATATGAGCGTTTAGGGCAAAACATGAAAAAATCTGAAAAAAGATCGGGGTATTTCCCCGGTTTTCCCGCTATACAGGATGGGGGAACACCTCAGGGGACGAACGGGCAGGCGCAAGGGGGATCGACGCGCGACTGCCCGAGAGCGAACCAGCCGGACCCGGCGCACCGGGTCCGGCTGTTTTTGTTCGCGGTTGACCCTCACTGCGGATATGCAACAATCGTGGCCATTCATGCACACCCGGTCACGGATGACAGATAACGACATCACAGGCTTGCTTCACCAGTGGTCAGGCGGCGAGGAGCGAGCGCTCGAGCAACTGACGCCCCTGGTCTACGAGCAATTGCACCAGCTGGCCTGCCGTCATTTCCGCCGCGAATCTGCCGGTCACACACTGCAGCCCACTGCGTTGGTCAACGAGGCCTACCAGATGCTGGTGGGCGTCGACATCGACTGGAAAGACCGCAATCACTTCATGGCATTGTGCTCGCGCATGATGCGCCGTGTGCTGGTCAATCATGCCAATACCCGTAACGCCGCCAAGCGCGGTGGCGATGCCATGCATGTGACGTATATCGAGGAGCTGGCCGACGGCGCACCGGCGCTGGAGGCGGATGTGCTGGCGCTGGACGCGGCCCTGGACGAGCTCGAGGCCTTCGATGAGCGCAAGGCGCGGGCGCTGGAACTGCATTACTTTGCCGGCATGACCTACGCGGAGATGGCGGAAATCCTGGGCGTGGCCGAATCGACCGTGCACGCCGACCTGCGGATTTCCAAGGCCTGGCTGTTCAAGCGCCTGCAGGCCGCCTGAAACCATGGATATTGAACTGTGGAAAAAGGCCGAAGCGCTGTTTGCCCAGTGCGCCGATATGCAGGCCGCAGAGCAAGCGGCCTGGCTGGAAGCGGCCTGTGACGGCGACGTTGAGCTGCGTGCACTGGTTGACGACCTTCTGGCCGGGGACCAGATCGAGGATCCGGTAGCGCCGACACTGGAGCGCGCCGCCGCCGACGTGGGCGCGGGGCAGGAGAGTGCCTGGCTGGGGCGCGAGATCGGCGCCTACACGCTCACCGCGAAGATTGCCGCCGGTGGCATGGGCGTGGTCTTCAGGGGGCGGCGCTCGGACACCGCCTACGACCAGGAGGTGGCCATCAAGCTGTTGACCAGCTCGCTGGTCACCGGCGAACTGCGCCGCCGGCTGCTGGTTGAGCGGCAAATCCTGGCCGACCTGAATCACCCCAACATCTGCCGTCTCCTCGACGGCGGTGAAACCGATGAAGGCGTGCCGTACCTGGTCATGGAGCTGATCGAGGGGGTGCCGATTACCGAGTACTGTGATCGCGAGCAGTTGGGGCTCAACGCCCGCGTGGAGCTGGCGCGGCAGGTGTGCGACGCGGTGCAGTTCGCGCACCGGAACCTGGTCGTCCACCGTGACATCAAGCCCGGGAATATCCTGGTGACTAAGGACGGCACGCCCAAGCTGCTGGATTTCGGCATCGCCAAGTTGCTGGACCCGGTGGCCACGGCGGGTGGCGGCCATACCACCATCGAGGGGTTTCGCCTGCTGTCGCCGCGCTACGCCAGTCCCGAGCAGGTTCTGGGCGGGCCGGTGACCACGGCCAGCGACACCTACAGCCTGGGCATGCTGATCTATGAACTGCTCTGCGGCAGTGACCCGTTTGGCCGGGACGAGACCGCGGCCACCACGGGTGGGCGCCTGCCGGCTCCCGACTTCGAACATCCCGCGCGACCGTCGCGACGGCTGGCCCAGCTGGAACATGCCGATGAGATCGCAACCCGGCGCCGCCAGACTGTTACGGGCCTGGCCCGGGCGCTGAAAGGCGACCTGGAAACCATCCTGATGAAGGCGCTGCGTGCCGAGCCGGAGAACCGCTATGCCACGGCAAGGGAACTGGCGGACGACCTGGACCGTTTTCTCGATTCGCGGCCTGTGCAGGCGCGCCCACCGACGGCCGGGTACCTGGTGTCGCGGTTCTGGCGGCGGCACCGTGGCGCCTCGATCGCCGCGGTCGTGGCCGTCCTGTCGCTGGTGGCCGGCGCGGGCGTCGCCACCTATGGTTTTGTCGAGGCCAAGCGCGCCGAGCGGATCGCCGAAGAAGAGGCGCGCAGCGCCGAGGCGGTCGCGGGCTTCCTGGTCGACCTGTTCGACGAGGCGAACCCCAATGTTTCGGCCGGTGAGCCACGCAGCGTGCACGAGTTGCTGGATATCGGTGCGGCGAAAGTGGCCGAGGAACTCGCCGACTCGCCGATGGCCCAGATCGCCGTGCTGGAGTCGCTGAGCTCCGCCTACAAGTCGATGGACGACCTGGACGCGGCCACGGGTTTGTTTGAGCGCATGCTGGCCCTGCGGCGCGAGCACTCGCCCGATGATGTCGAGCCGCAGGTGGTCATCCTGTCGCAACTGGGTGATATCGCCCGCATGAATGAAGACCTGGCCACGGCGCGCGATTACCTGGGCCAGGCACTGGCCCTGCACGAGGCGCGCATCGGTGAGCCGACGGAGTCACTCAGCGATACCACCAACAACCTGGCCCTGGTACTTGAGCACTCTGGTGAGCACGACGAGGCCATGGCGATGATGAAGCAGTCGCTGGCCATCCGCCGTGCGCTCTACGAGGCGCCGCATGGCAAGATTTCCACCGGCCTGCATAACGTCGGCTGGCTGCTGTCACGGAACGGCGACCTGGCCGAGGCGGAGCAGTACCTGCAAGACGCCATCGATATGCGCGTCCAGGTCTACGGCGAGATTCATCCACGTGTGGGGGTCACAACCATGGTGCTGTCGCGGGTGCAGTCCCTGCGCGGCAACCTGGAGGGTGCCGCGGCGTCGGCACAGAAGGCGCATGACATTGCCACCACGGTCTACCCTGACAGCCACGTGGAAATCGCCCTGACGCTCTACGAGGTGGGCGTGGCGCGCGAGAAGGCGGGTGAACTGGTCGAGGCCAACCGTATTTACCGGGAGGTCGCCGACATGGACCGGGAGCGCGACGGCCCGGTGACAAATGACCTGGCGTTTTCGCTGAAGGCCGTCGGCCGCACCTGGATCGACCTGGCGCGCTACCCGGAGGCACAGGCCGCGCTGGCCGAGTCGATGGACATCTTCGCGCAGCTGCAGCAGGACACCGTGCGCTCACGCTTCGATGCCGACAACCAGTACGCGCGCCTGCTTGTGCGCAGCGGCGAGCCCGCCGCGGCGCTGGAGCACCTGGGGCCGGTCGGCACGGGGGATGACGTGGTCACCCCGGGCGCGCGCATGTGGGTAGAGCGGAACATCGTCCGGGCGGAGGCGCTGGTCGCGCTTGAGCAGCTGGCCGAGGCCAGCCGCGTGATGATCGAAACGCTGGCCGCCATTGAAGATCGGCCGGCTGAACGCCGTGAACGTTACCCGGAAGCGCTGCACCAGGCGGCGAAAGTGGAGTTGGCATCGGGCGACGCCGTGGCGGCCCAGGCCACGCTGTTAAACGCTCTCGAACAATACGCGCTGAAATGGGATGACGATTACTGGCCCGCGGCGCTGGCGCGCGCCGACCTGGCCCGGGCCGCATGCCAGCGCGGCGATGCGGCGCGCTCGAGCCGGGAGCTGGACATCGCGGTGCCGGCATTGCGGGCGGCCCTGGGTGAGGACCACCCGCAGACACGGTTCTGGTCTGCCGAGTACTTCTGTCCCGCGGCCTCAGTTGCCGCCGAACTCGCCGAAGAACGCGCCGGCGTCCGCTAGCCCTTCGAAGCCAAAAATCCACACGGCCGCATTCCGACCATGACCTTTGGCGCTGGCGGTTCGGTCGCCGGTCATGGAACATGGCGCGGTTTTCAGAACAACATGCGAGACGTTCCATGACGCTGAAGTCCCTTGCGGCCACCATGCTGGCCACCTCTTCGCTGGCCATCGCGCCGATGACCTTTGCCGCCGACATACCCGATGTCGACATTCCCTACGAGCGCTTCACCCTGGACAACGGCCTGACCGTCATCGTCCACGAAGACCGCAAGGCGCCGATCGTCGCCGTCAGCGTCTGGTACAAGGTCGGCTCCAAGGACGAGCCGCGGGGCAAGACCGGTTTCGCCCACCTGTTCGAACACCTGATGTTCAACGGCAGCGAAAACTACGATGACGAATTCTTCAAGCCGCTGGAGCAGGTGGGCGCCACCAACTCCAACGGCACCACCTGGCTGGACCGCACCAACTACTTCCAGAACGTGCCCACCCCGGCACTGGACATGGCGCTGTGGCTGGAATCCGACCGCATGGGCCACTTGCTGGGCGCGGTGACGCAGGAGAAGCTGGATAACCAGCGTGGCGTGGTGCAGAACGAGAAGCGCCAGGGCGACAACCAGCCCTACGGCCAGGTCTACTACCGCGTGCTCGAGGGCCTCTACCCCGAGGGTCACCCCTACGCGCACAGCACCATCGGCTCGATGGCCGACCTGGACGCGGCTTCGCTGGAGGACGTACACCAGTGGTTCAAGGACTTCTACGGCGCGGCCAACTCCGTGGTCGTGCTGGCCGGCGATATCGACGCCGAGACCGCGCGTCCGCTGATGGAAAAATACTTCGGCGACATCGAGGCCGGCCCGCCGGTCAAGCGCATGACCGCCTGGTTGCCCGAGCGCACGCATGACACGTTCGAGGTCCAGTACGACCGCGTGCCGCAGACCCGTACCTACCGCCTGTGGTCGGTGCCGGGCCGCACCACGCAGACCCGCTCGGAGCTGGACCTGGCCGCGGCCGTCCTTGGCTCCGGCAAGAACTCGCGCCTGTACCAGGCCCTGGTCTACAACGAACAGCTGGCGACCGAGGTCGACGTGCAGGTGGAAGAGCACCTGCTGGCCAGCAACTTCTGGGTTGACGTGACGCTGAAGCAGGGTGCTTCCCTGGAGCAGGTTAACGCCATCATCGATCGTGAAATGGCGCGCTTCCTGGACGAGGGTCCGACGGCCGACGAACTCGAGCGCGCCCAGGCAGGCTACAACGCCGCCCGCGTGCGTGGCCTGGAGCAGATCGGCGGGTTCAGCGGCAAGGCCAACGTGCTGGCGCAGGGTGAACTCTACGCCAACGACCCGGGCTTCTTCCGCACCGAACTGACCTGGATCAACGAGGCCACGCCGGAAAGCGTCCGTGCGGCCGCCGCCGAATGGCTGGGCCCCGGCCGTTACCAGCTGGATGTTCTGCCTTACGGTGAGCACACCACGGTGGCCAGCGATGTCGATCGCAGCCAGGGCCTGCCGCCGGTGGGCGACATGCCGCGGCTGAGCTTCCCCGAAGTGCAGCGTGCCGAACTCGGGAACGGCCTGCAGGTGGTCCTGGCCGAGCGCCACACGGTGCCGGTCGTAAATATGGCCATCCAGTTCGACGCCGGTTACGCCGCGGACTCGCTGGGCAAGCTCGGCGCGGCCAGCTTCACGCTGGCGATGCTGGACGAGGGCACCGAGGACCGTGACGCGCTGGAAATTTCCGCCGAGGCCGATCGCCTGGGCGCGAACATCAGCACCAGTTCCAACCTCGACATGTCCACCGTCAACCTGTCGGCGCTGAAGGGCGCCCTGGAGCCGTCGGTGGAACTGTTCGCCGACGTGGTCCGTAACCCGGCCTTCGACGACGAGGAAATTGAGCGCCTGCGCGGCCGGTGGATTGCCGGCATCCAGCAGGAAAAGACCCAGCCGGTGCAGATCGCGCTGCGTAACCTGCCGCCGCTGGTTTACGGCAAGGACCACGCCTACGGCGTACCGATGACCGGTTCTGGCACCGAGGACTCGATCGCCAGCCTGGAGCGCGATGACCTGGTGGCGTTCCACCGCACCTGGATCCGCCCCGACAACGCCACGCTGTTCGTTACCGGTGACACCACCATGGACGAAATCCTGCCGGTGCTCGAAGACGCATTCGGCAAGTGGCGCGCACCGCGCTCCGCCGTGCCGCAAAAGAACCTGGCCGATGTGCCGATGGCCGAGACCGGCCGCGTGCTGATCATCGACAAACCCGGCTCGCCGCAGTCCATGGTGCTGGCCGGCCACGTTGCGCCGCCCACCGGCGCGGACAACAACCTGGCCATCGATACGTCCACGGACATCCTGGGCGGCCAGTTCACCGCGCGCGTCAACATGAACCTGCGCGAGGACAAGGGCTGGGCCTACGGCGCCTACACGTTCTCCCCGGATGCCCGCGGCCAGCGCATGTGGATCGCTTACGCGCCGGTGCAGACCGACAAGACCGGCGATTCGCTGGCCGAGCTGGTGCGCGAGTTCGACGAGTACACCGACGAGGCCCCGGCGACCCAGGACGAGCTGAACAAGAGCGTCCGCAACGCCGTCAACAGCCTGCCCGGCCAGTTCGAGACCAGCAATGCCGTACTCGGTGCGCTGCTGTCCAACCAGCGCTTCGGCCGCCCGGACGACTACGTCACCACGCTGGAGTCGCAGTACGATGCGCTCGACCTGGAAAACATCCAGGGCGCGGCGGAAGAGGTGATTCACCCCGAACGCCTGACCTGGCTGATTGTCGGTGACCGCGAGCAGATCGAGGCCCAGCTCGAAGGCCTGGACCTGGGTGAAGTCACTGTCCTCGACGCCGACGGCAACCCGGTCGAGTGACGGGTAACGCGTAACGCGTGACGCCGGGGCGGTGTCGCATGCCCTGGGGAGGGGCTTACTCCTTTCCGGACTCGCTCGAGTCCATCCTTGGATCGCTCATCGGCGGCATCCGTGCCGCCGAAGGTCCGGAAAGGAGCAACCCCCTCCCCAGGGGGTGGAACGCTTTTCGTCACGCGTTACGCGTCACGCGTCACGCGTCACCCAAAACACAAGATATTGACAAATCGTGGCCGGCGAACCCAAGATATAGGGGTTCGCCGGTTCGCGATAGTGATGAAAAGGGAATCCGGTTAAGGGCTGAAAGGCCCTGATTCCGGAGCTGCCCCCGCAACTGTGTGCAGTGTTGGTTTCACATTGAACGCCACTGGGTCCGCCCGGGAAGGCCGTGAAGCCGCCAAAACTGCAAGCCAGGAGACCTGCCGCCGGACATTGATGTATTCATCGGTCGGGGTGTGCCGGATGGAGACACGGCCCTCCACCGAAGCACCGCCGGACCGCCGAGCCTCCCGAAGCCCCCGCCCAGGACCCAGGCAAAAGGCGAGGTGACTTCATGCCCCAGGCAGCCCCGGCCGCGAGCATCGCGGCAACCCCACAACCGGCCCCACTGGCCGCAGACAGTTCCGAAACACAGATCATTCACGGCATCCAGGTCGACACGGCACGCGACGCGCTGCTGACCGACTTCGGCAAGGCAACGCTGCAGGATCGCTACCTGCTGAAGAACGAGACCTACCAGGGCCTGTTCGCCCGGGTGGCGCGGGCCTACGCCGACGACGACGCGCATGCGCAGCGGCTCTACGATTATATTTCGCGACTCTGGTTCATGCCGGCCACGCCCATCCTGAGCAATGGCGGCACGAAACGCGGGCTGCCCATTTCCTGCTTCCTGAACGCGGTGGAGGACAGCCTGGGCGGCATCGTCGACACCTGGACCGAGAATGTCTGGCTGGCGTCCAACGGCGGCGGCATCGGCACCTACTGGGGCAGCGTCCGCTCCATCGGCGAGTCGGTGAAGGAGAATGGCCAGACTTCCGGCATCATCCCCTTCGTGCGGGTCATGGACTCGCTCACCCTGGCCATTTCCCAGGGCTCGCTGCGGCGTGGTTCCGCCGCGGTCTACCTGGACATCCACCACCCGGAGATCGAGGAGTTCATCGAGATTCGCAAGCCGTCCGGCGACTTCAACCGCAAGAGCCTGAACCTGCACCACGGCATCAACATCACCGACGAGTTCATGGAAGCCGTGCGTGAAGACGCCGAGTTCGCACTGCGCAGCCCGGCCAGCGGTGAGGTGCTGCGCAAGGTGTCGGCGCGATTGCTGTGGCAGAAGATCCTGGAGACCCGCCTGCAGACCGGCGAACCCTACCTGCTGTTCGCCGACACGGCCAACCAGGCACTGCCCGCGCATCACCAGGGTTCCGGCCTGAAGGTTCGCCAGTCGAACCTGTGCAGCGAGATCCTGCTGCCCACTGGCATCGACCAGCACGGCATGCCGCGCACCGCGGTGTGCTGCCTGTCGTCGCTCAACTTTGACACCTGGGATGAGTGGAGCGAGGAACCGCAGTTTGTCGAGGACATCATGCGTTTCCTCGACAACGTGCTGGACGCGTTTATCGAAGAGGCGCCGGAGGGCATGGCTAACGCGAAGTATTCGGCCGCGCGCGAGCGCTCCGTCGGGCTGGGCGCGATGGGTTTTCATTCTTTCCTGCAGGCGCGCGGCATTCCGTTCGAGAGCGCGCTGGCCAAGAGCTGGAACCGGCGCATGTTCAAACATATCCGCAAGCAGGCCGATCGTGCGTCCAGGGTGCTGGCCGAGGAAAAGGGCGCCTGCCCGGATGCCGCCGAGGCCGGGGTCATGGAGCGTTTCAGCAACAAGCTGGCGATCGCGCCGACGGCCAGCATCAGCATCATCTGTGGCGGCGCCTCGGCCTGCATCGAGCCGATCCCGGCCAACATTTACACGCACAAGACGCTGTCAGGTTCGTTCACGGTGAAGAACCGCGCCCTGACCGCGCTGCTGGCCGGGAAAGGCCTGGACACCCCGGGCACCTGGGCGTCGATCCTGGAACACGACGGCTCGGTGCAGCACCTGGAGTCGCTGACCGATGATGAGAAATCCATCTTCCGCACCGCGTTCGAGATCGACCAGCGCTGGATCGTCGACCTGGCCGCCGACCGCGCACCAGCGGTCTGCCAGGGCCAGTCGCTGAACCTGTTCCTGCCCGCCGACATCCACAAGTGGGACCTGCTGATGCTGCACTGGCAGGCCTGGGAGCGCGGCATCAAGAGCCTGTATTACTGCCGCTCGAAATCGGTGCAGCGCGCCGGGTTCGCCGGCGTCGAGGCCGACAACACCAAGGCCTGGCCGGCGCGCGCGCTGGCGACGGCCGACGGCGACAAGTACGACGAATGCCTGGCCTGCCAGTGAGGACCCCGACGATGCCGAAAACCGAACAGATCGAACTGATCGAACGCCCGGGCCTGCTGACGCCCAGCAAGACCTACAAGCCGTTCCGCTACCCGTGGGCCATCGAGTTCTGGCGCCGCCAGCAGCAGATTCACTGGTTGCCCGAAGAGGTGCCGCTGGGCGAGGACTGCAAGGACTGGACGAACCGCCTGGACGATGCCGAGCGCAACCTGCTGACGCAGGTGTTCCGCTTCTTCACCCAGTCCGACGTGGAGGTGCAGGACAACTACATGGAGCGCTACGCGCGCGTGTTTCGGCCCACCGAGATCAAGATGATGCTGGCCGCCTTCGCCAACATGGAGACCGTGCACATCGTCGCCTACGCGCTGCTGCTGGAAACCCTGGGCATGCCCGACAGCGAGTTCGCCGCGTTCATGGACTACGAGGCCATGGCCGACAAGCACGACTACATGCAGCGCTTCGGCGTGGAGACCGACGCGGACATCCTGCGTACCATCGCCATGTTCGGTGGCTTCACCGAGGGCCTGCAGCTGTTCGCCAGCTTCGCCATCCTGCTGAACTTCCCGCGCCACAACAAGATGCGCGGCATGGGCCAGATCGTGTCCTGGTCAGTGCGCGACGAGAGCCTTCACTGTGAAGGCATGATCCGCCTGTTCCATGCCTTCGCGCGCGAGACCGGCGCCTTGACAGACGACGTGAAAGCCGACATCACCGAGTGCGCGAAAACCGTCGTGACGCTGGAGGACCGCTTTATCGAACTGGCCTTCGAGATGGGCCCGCTGGAAGGCCTGACCGCCGACGAGGTAAAGCTGTACATCCGCTACATCGCCGACTGGCGCCTGCGCCAGTTCGGGCTGGAGCCGGTCTACGGCGTCGGGGAACACCCGTTGCCGTGGCTGACTGAAATCCTTAACGGTGTGGAGCACGCCAACTTCTTCGAGACCCGAGCCACCGAGTACACCAAGGCGGCCACCGGCGGTGACTGGCACGGCCCCGAAGGCGCCTGGGGCATTTTCGACGCCCGCACTGCGCGGCAGAAGCAGGCTGACCTGATTCCCCCGGCCTCGGTGACGTAAGGAGGGAAGGGGTCAGAGTAAAGTGCCAGGGTAAAATTTACCCTGGCACTTTACTCTGACCCCAAAACTCCGAGCGGGTCATCAGGGTCGACGCCATCCATAAACACCTTGTGCCGGTCGACGTGAGTGACGCGGTAAACCAGGCCCAGCCAGTTGTTGAAGATGGCCTTGGCGGTGTCACCCCAGGTGTTGTCCACCAGGGGTTCGAGCGCCGCCACCATTTCGGCAACGCGGTCAGGGTCGCCGGCTGCGGCGGCCAGTTCGCGGGCCATGGGCAAAGTCTCGGCGGTGAAGTAGTGCTCCGGCAGCGGTGGCGGGTCGACGCGTTCGCCATTGGCGTGGCGGACCACTTCGCGTTTGTACTCGCGCAGCAATGAGCAGGCGTCGTATTCCGGGTGGCCCTGGAAGTAGATCACCCGGAACTGGTCCGGGCTGGCGGCCAGCAGGACGCCACCCTCAACGCTTTCGGCCAGTACCGACAGCCCGCTGTCTTCAAGCTGCGCGCGGGAGATATCGTTGAAGCGCGAGTGCGGCGCATCGAACCGGGTGTTCACCTCGCGCAGCAAGGGGTGGTGCTTGTTGGTTACGCGGTGTGGATAGACGCCCCACTTCTTGGCGGGCAACGGCACGCGCTCAATGCCGTGCAGGCGCTTGAGCAGGGCGTGTGTGGCCAGGCAGGAGCACATGATCGAGGTGACGTTGTCCCGCGCCCAGTCGACCACCTCGACCAGTGGCTCCCAGAACGGTTCCTGGTCCAGTGACGGGTTGGCGACGTTGGCGCCGGTGATGATCAGTGCGTCCAGGCCGGCTTCGCGCAGGTCGTCGAAGCGCGCGTAGTGCTCGTCGATATAGGCCTGCGCCTTCTCACCACGCTCCAGGCCGGGCAGGGAAAACGGGTAGATGTAGAACTGCACGATGCGGTTGCAGGCACCGACCAGGCGGATGAACTGGCGTTCAGTGGCGCGCAGTGCGGCGTCGGGCATCATGTTCAGGAAGCCGATATGCAGCTCACGGATGTCCTGGTGGATGGCATGGTCCACGTCCAGCAGGTCGTGACCCTGGCGTTGCAGGTCGGCGAAGGCGGGCAGCTTGTTATGGGCGACGATCGGCATGCGCGAAGCGTACCGCAAGGCGGTGGCCGTGTCTGGAATTCCGTCGGGCCATCGGTGATAATCGCAGGCCGCCCGTCAGGTTCACAATATGTTTAACAAATCCCGCGGCGGGGTCACCACCCCGGCATCCAAACCGGTGAAACGATGAAACAGTCCCTATTGCTGTCGCTGGCGCTCGCCGTGCTGTGGTTCGCCTTGTCGGGCCATACCGAGGCACTGATACTGGCCTTTGGTGTGATCTCGATTGCCTTCGTTGTCTGGATTGCCAATCGCATGCACGTGGTCGATGGTGAAAGTTACCCGTTCGCGCTGGTCGGTCGCCTGCCGGGCTACTGGCTGTGGCTGGTGAAGGAGATCGTCAAGTCCAGTATCGATACCACGCGGCGCGTGTTCGGTGGGGCCGACGCGGTCAAGCCGGTGGTGTTCGATGCGCCGGCCAGCCAGCACAGTGACCTGGGGCTGGTGATCCACGCCAACTCGATCACCTTGACGCCGGGCACCGTCAGCCTGGAACTGAAAGAACACGCCATTACCGTGCACGCGCTGCACCCGGACGTGGCCCGTGATGCCGTCAGCGGCGGTATGGACAAGGCCGTGCCGGAGCCGAAAGAGCAGCCACAGAATACTTCTCCCCGCCCCGGGGGCGACCGCTGATGCTGGTCGGTGCGGCGGTGGCCATCCTGGTCGTCATGGGCCTGGTGCTGATCCGTGCGCTGAAGGGGCCGACGGTGTATGACCGTATCCTGGCCGTGAACATGTTCGGCACCAAGACGGTGTTGCTGCTGGCGCTGCTGGCGTTCATCACCGGTCGCCATGATGTCCTCGACATTGCCCTGGCTTACGCGCTGATCAACTTCATCGGCGTGATCGCCGTGCTGCGGTTCTTCGAATACGGCGGCGAGACGGCGCTGGCCACCGAGAACGGGGAGGACGAGACATGAGTATCGTCGAGATCGTCGCCTACACGCTGGTGTTCCTGGGCGCGTTTTTCTGCCTGGTGGGCGCCATCGGCGTGCTGCGGTTTCCGGATGTCTACTCGCGCATGCATTCGGCCGGCATCACCGACACCATCGGCGCGTTGCTGGTGCTGCTGGGCCTGGCCTTCCTGGCCGGCTGGACACTGGCACTGGTCAAGCTGGCCTTCATCCTGGTGTTCCTGTGGATGACCAGCCCCACCGCGACCCATGCGCTGGCCAAGGCGGCCCGCCATGGTGGGGTCGAACCCAAACTCGCGGATGACGTCGCGATGGACGATTTCAAGGAGACGCCGTCATCGAACCGTTAATCGATATCCTGTTGCTGGCGTTCCTGGTGATCGTCGCCGTGGCCGTGATCCGGCTGCGCGACCTGTTTGCCGTGGTGATGCTGTTCGGCATTTACAGCCTGGTGTCGGCGGCGCTGTTCGTCGCCCTGGCCGCGCCGGACGTGGCCTTTACCGAGGCCGTGGTTGGTGCCGGCATTTCAACGGTGCTGATGCTGGCCACACTGGTGATGACCTCGCGCCACGAGCGGCGGCCGGCGCACAAGCCCTGGCTGCCGCTGGCGATGGTCACCGTGACCGGCGCATTCCTGGTTTACGGCACCTTCGACATCCCCACGTTTGGCAAGGCCGACAACCCGGTGCATACCCACGTGGCCGACCGCTACCTGCAGGAATCGGGCGAGGAAATCGGCGTACCCAACGTGGTGACCTCGGTGCTGGCCAGCTACAGGGGCTTCGACACCTTTGGTGAGACCGTGGTGGTCTTCACCGCCGGCATGGGCGTACTGGTCCTGCTGTCGCGCGGACGCCGCCGGCGCGAGGACGAAGACGAGGAAAAGGAGGCGCAGCCGTAATGCAGCACCACCAGATACTCAGGGTCATCACCAAGTTCAACCTGCCGTTGATCATGCTGTTTGGCCTGTACGTGCAGTTCCACGGCGATTTCGGCCCGGGTGGCGGATTCCAGGCCGGCGTGATCGTGGCCGCGGCGTTCATTCTCTACGCCCTGGTGTTTGGCCTGGAGCATGCCCGCGACGTGGCGCCGGTGGGCGTCCTCAAGACCCTGTCCGCGCTGGGTGTGCTGGTCTACGGCGGCACCGGTGTGGTCAACATGCTGCTGGGCGGCAATTTCCTGGATTACAACACGCTGTCCCCGGCGCATCCCGCCCATGGCCAGCACTACGGCATCCTGGCCATCGAACTGGGCGTGGGCATTACCGTGGCCTCCACCCTGGTGCTGATTTTCTTCGCCGTCGGCGGTCGTCGTGAGCGGGGAGGGCAGGGCTGATGGATTTCCTGGGGCACTACAACTACTGGATCGTCATCTTCCTGATGATGGCCGGGCTGTTCACCGTGATCAACCGCGGCAACCTGGTGAAGAAAATCGTCGGCCTGAACATTTTCCAGACCTCCGTGTTCATCATGTTTATCAGCTTCGGTTACGTCACCGGCGGTGCGCCGCCGATCCTGGAAGACGGCATCACGCTGTACGCCAACCCGCTGCCGCATGTGCTGATCCTGACGGCGATCGTGGTCGGCGTGGCCACCACGGCACTGGCGCTGGCGCTGGTCATTCGCATCCGCGAGGCCTACGGCACCATCGAAGAAGAAGAAATCCACGTCCAGGACCAGGATTTCTGATCCCGGCCGGCTGCGAGAAAACAGAACGAGAAACATGGAACAATTTCCGGCATTAATGATTGTTGTCCCGCTGTTGGCGGCGCCCGTGGTGGCGATGCTGCCCAATGGCCGGCTGCCGTGGCTGCTGTCATCGGCGGTGTCGTGGGCGGTGCTGGCGATGGCCTGGTGCCTGCTCCGCGGTGTGCTGGACACGGGTGCCATCAGTTACCAGATGGGTGGCTGGGCGCCACCGTGGGGCATCGAATTCCGCATCGACACGCTGAATGCCTTCGTGCTGTTCGTGGTCGCCGCCATCGGCGCGGTGGTCACGCCGTTCGCGGGCCCGAGCGCGCGCAGCGAGGTTCCGGAACGGCTGACGTCGCTGTTCTTCTGCCTGTACCTGCTCACCTACACCGGCCTGCTGGGCATTACCGCCACCGGCGATATCTTCAACATGTTCGTGTTCCTGGAGATCTCGTCGCTGTCCAGCTACGCGCTGATCGCGCTGGGCCGCGACCGCCGCGCGCTGACCGCGGCCTACCAGTACCTGATCATGGGCACCATCGGCGCCACGTTCTTCCTGATCGGCGTGGGCCTGCTGTACTCGGTGACGGGTACGCTGAACATTGCCGACCTGTCCGCGCGCCTGCCGGCGCTGGAAGAAGTACGGGTGGTGCACACGGCGTTCGCCTTCATGGTGGCCGGTGTGGCGCTGAAACTGGCGCTGTTCCCGCTGCACCTGTGGCTGCCCAACGCTTACACCTACGCGCCTTCTGCCGTGAGCGCCTTTATCGCCGCGACCTCCACCAAGGTGGCGGTGTACGTGATGATCCGTGTGCTGTTCACGGTCTTCGGGGTCGAGTTCAGCCTGCGCGAGATGCCGCTGCAGCCCATCCTGCTGGTGCTGTCGATCATCGGCGTGATCGCCACGTCGCTGATGGCGGTGAACCAGCTTGACGCCAAGCGGCTGCTGGCCTACTCCAGTGTCGCGCAGCTGGGCTACATGGCCATCGGCATCTCCTTTGGCACCGTGCTGGGCCTGACCGCGGCCATCACCCATATTTTCAATCACGCGCTGATGAAGGGTGCGCTGTTCCTGGCCCTGGGCGCGGTGGCCTACCGCATCGGCTCCACGCGCATTCGGGACATGTCCGGCCTGGCGAAAGTCATGCCCTGGACCATCATGGCGTTTGCCATCGGCGGCCTGAGCCTGGTCGGCGTGCCGCTGACGGCCGGCTTCATCAGCAAGTGGTACCTGGTTTCCGCGGCCCTGGAGCAGGGCTGGTGGTGGCTGGCGGTGATCATGCTGCTGACCTCGCTGCTGGCGGTGATGTACGTGTGGAAGGTGATCGAGGTGGCCTGGTTCCGCGACCTGCCGGAGAGCCGTGCGGATGTGCGCGAGGCGCCGCTGTCGCTGCTGATTCCCGTGTGGGTGCTGGTGCTGGCGAATATCTGGTTTGGCATTGATACGCGCTTCTCGGCCCAGGTCGCCGCGCGTGCCGCCGAGGCCCTGCTGGGGGTGGCGCCATGACCGGCATCGAACCCGTGACCGCCTTGTGGCTGGCCATCGTGGTGCCGCTGGTCGGCGCCGTTGGTGTGGCCCTGACCGGCCGCTGGCCGAACCTGCGCGAGGCCGTCACGCTGGTCACCGGCGTGGTGCTGCTGTGCATCGTGGCGTCGCTGTGGCCCGTGGTCATGGCCGGCGAAGTACCGCGGCTGGTGCTGGTCGAAACCCTGCCCGGCATACCCATCGCGCTGTCGGTGGAGCCGCTGGGCATGCTGTTCGCGCTGATCGGCTCGCTGCTGTGGATCGTCACCTCGGTGTACGCCATCGGCTACATGCGCGGCCACCACGAGAAAAACCAGACCCGCTTCTACACCTGCTTCGCCATCGCCATCGCCTGCACCATGGGCGTGGCGTTTTCGGACAACATGTTCACGCTGTTCCTGTTCTACGAGGCGCTGACGGTGTCGACCTATCCGCTGGTGACGCATGCCGGCACCGACGCGGCGAAGAAGGGCGGCCGCGTCTACCTGGGTATCCTGATTTCCACGTCCATCGTGTTCCAGCTGCTGGCGATCATCTGGACGTACTCTGTGACCGGCAACCTGGACTTCCAGCAAGGCGGCGTATTTTCCGGTGACACACCGGCCTGGCTGATCGCCGTGCTGTACGCGCTGTTCGCTTTCGGTATCGGCAAGGCCGCATTGATGCCGTTCCATCGCTGGCTGCCAGCGGCCATGGTGGCGCCCACCCCGGTGAGCGCGCTGCTGCACGCCGTGGCGGTGGTCAAGGCGGGCGTGTTCACGGTGTTGAAGGTGACTGTTTACCTATTCGGGCTGGACACCATTACCGGTGCGGGCGCCAACGAGTGGCTGCTGTACGTGGCCGGCGCGACCATCCTGCTGGCATCCCTGGTGGCGATGACCAAGGACAACCTGAAGGCGCGGCTGGCGTATTCGACCGTCAGCCAGCTGGGCTATATCGTGCTGGGCGCGTTGCTGGTCACGCAGCTGGGCATCATCGGCGGCGCCATGCATATCGCCACGCACGCTTTTGGCAAGATCACGCTGTTCTTCGCGGCCGGCGCCATCATGGTGGCGGCGCACAAGACCGAGGTCAGCCAGCTGGACGGCCTGGGCAAGCGCATGCCGTGGACCTTCGCGGCGTTCACCATCGGCGCGCTGAGCATTATCGGCCTGCCGCCGTTGGCCGGCATGTGGAGCAAATGGTTCCTGGCGCTGGCGACCATCGAGACCCATCACTGGGTGCTGCTGGGCATCCTGATGGTCAGTTCGCTGCTGAATATTTTTTACCTGCTGTCGATCCCGATGCGCGCGTATTTTCGCACCGCACCGGCCGGCGGCCATGACGACGATCACCACGGTGGCGGTGAGGCGCCGCTGGCCTGCCTGCTGGCTATGGCCTTCACCAGCCTGGGTTGTATCGTCCTGTTCTTCTTCCCCGGACCGCTGTATGAGCTGGCGGCCATGATCGTACCGGGAGTCACCCCATGAGCGATGAACACAGCACCGACTGGCTGGACCAGCCGAAAAACCAGCGACTGATCCGCGTCAGCCTGTACGTGGCCTGCGCGATCCTGGTCGTGGTCGACTTTTTCGTGCACCGCCACATCATGTTTGCCATTGAGAAGATTCCGGCGTTTTATGCGCTGTTCGGCTTCGTGGCCTGTGTCGTGCTGGTCTGGATTGCCACCTGGATGCGCAAGTTCCTGATGCGAGACGAAGATTATTACGATGTGGAGCCCTGATATTCCCGCTTTTGTCCCGCTGTACTGCGCTGCGGTCCTGGCGCTGTTCACGCGTGGCTGGCTGCGTGCCGTCATTATGCTGGCAGCGCCGGTGCTGGGTGGGCTGCACCTGCTGGGTGTCGAGCCGGGCGTGGCTGTGCAGTTGCAGTTCATGGGCCTGGACCTGGAGCCCTACCGCGTCGACAAGCTGAGCCTGCTGTTTGGTTACCTGTTCCATATCGCCGCGCTGATCGGCGTGATCTACGCCCTGCACGTGAAGGACACGATGCAGCACGTGGCCGCGCTGTTGTACGCGGGCAGCGCCGTGGGCGCGGTATTTGCTGGCGACCTGGTCACGCTGTTCATGTTCTGGGAGGCCATGGGCCTGAGCTCGGCCTTCCTGATCTGGGCGTCCCGCGATGAGCGTTCTGTGGGCACCGGCATCCGTTACCTGATGTTCCAGGTGGTCTCCGGCCTGCTGCTGCTGGTCGGGTTGATGTGGCATGGTCTCGCCACCGGTAGCTTTGCCTTTAACGAGATTGGCACCAGTTCCACGGCCGGCTGGCTGATCCTGCTGGCTTTCGGCGTCAAGGCCGGCTTCCCGTTCCTGCACAACTGGCTGACCGACGGTTACCCGGCCTCCACGCCCACCGGCACGGTGTTCCTGTGCATGTTCACCACCAAGGCGGCGGTGTACGCGCTGGCGCGGGGCTTCCCGGGTACCGAGGCGCTGATCTACGTGGGCATGACCATGGCCTGCTTCCCGATCTTCTTTGCCGTGATCGAGAACGACCTGCGCCGGGTGCTGGCCTACTCGATGATCAACCAGCTGGGCTTCATGGTGGTCGGCGTGGGTATCGGCACGACACTGGCGCTGAACGGCGCGGTGGCGCATGCCTTCAACGACGTGCTGTTCAAGGGCCTGCTGATGATGGCCATGGGCGCGGTGCTGCTGATGACCGGGCGCATGAACGGTTCCGACCTGGGCGGCCTGTACAAATCGATGCCGATTACGGCCACGCTGTGCTGTATCGGCGCAGCGTCGATCTCGGCCTTCCCGTTGTTCAATGGATTCGTCAGCAAGTCCATGGTGATGTCGGCGTTGATGTACGAAGGTTACGAGTACGTCTGGCTGGCCATGCTGTTTGCCTCGGCCGGCGTGTTCCACCACGCGGGCATCAAGATCCCGTACTTCGCCTTCTTCGCGCATGATTCGGGCATCCGCACGACCGAGCCGCCGGTGAACATGCTGGTCGCCATGGGCATCGCGGCCGTGGCCTGTATCGCCATCGGCAGCTTCCCGTCGCTGCTGTACAACCTGCTGCCGTACGACTATGAGTACACGCCGTACGACATGACACACGTGCTGACCCAGCTGCAGTTGCTGTTCTTCTCGGCGCTGGCCTTCGTGTGGCTGAACATGCGCGGCATGTATCCGCCGGAACTGCGCTCGACCAACATCGATGTCGAGTGGCTGTGGCGCAAGGGCCTGCCGCGTCTGGGCCGCGGCGTGGTGGCGGCCTGCAGCGCGGTCGGCGGCCTGCTGGGCGGCGCCGGTTCCGCGATGCTGAAGCGGCCGATTTTCCGCGCCACCCGCAACAACCTGCAGGTCGCGCTGACGCGCAACTGGCCCACCGGCAGCATGGTGATGTGGGTGGGTGTGTTCCTGGCGGTCATGCTGGTCGCCGGCATCCTGGGCACCCGCCTGAACTGATCTCCGTGCCCGGCGCCCAATGCGCCGGGCCGGCTCCTCTGGGTTATATTGGGGCGATAACCCGACACGGAGTCACGTATGAAACCTGGTCCTGCCTCTCGCGCGGTGATCGCCGCGATGGTCTTCCTGATTGCCGCCCCGGCCACTCACGCACAGTCAACGAGCAAGCCCGTGCTGCACGGCAAGCACTGGATGGCCGTGACCGGCAAGCCGCTGGGCGCGACCGCCGGTGCCATGACCTTCACGCGCGGCGGCAATGCAGTCGACGCGGCCTGCGCCATGCTGGCGGCCACCGCCACCATGTGGGACGTGCTCAGCTGGGGTGGCGAGACCCAGGCGCTGATCTATAACCCCAACACCGGTAAGGTGATCGGTGTGAACGCGCTGGGCGTGGCACCCTCCGGCGCGACCCCGGAGTATTTCACCGACCAGGGCATGGTCTATCCACCCGAGTATGGCCCGCTGGCGGCCGTCACACCGGGCACGCCAGGTGGCCTGATGACCATGCTGGCCGAGTACGGCACGCTGAGCCTGGCCGAGGTTTTGCAGCCAGCCATGGAACTGGCGGCGGGCTACCCCATCGAGACCTCGAACGCCGATAACATCGAGCGCCGTCGAGAAATCCTGGAGCGTTGGCCGAGTTCAACCGAACTGTTCCTGCCGCACCGCGACCCGGACAACCCGGACCAGCGCGCCGCCCCGGCGGGTGGTGAAATCTTCCGCCAGCAGGACTTGCTGGCCACGCTGCAGAAGCTGGTCGACACCGAGGCCGAGGCCCTGGCCGAGGGCCGTGACCGCAAGGCCGCCATCTACGCAGCTTATGACCGTTTCTACCGCGGTGATATCGCCCAGGCCATCGTCACCGCCAGCCGTGAGCACGGCGGCCTGATGACGATGGAGGACCTGGACCAGTGGCAGGTCTACCTGGAGGAGCCCGTCACCACCAACTACAAGGGCATTGATGTCTACAAGCTGACCACCTGGGTGCAGGGCCCGGTGATGCTGCAGGCGCTGAACCTGCTGGAGCCGCTGGACCTGAAGGGCATGGGTTACAACTCCGCGCGCTACATCCACACCCTCTACCAGGCGATGAATCTGTCCTTCGCCGACCGCGACTTTTACTACGGCGACCCGTACGTGCCGCCGGAAGAGCCCATTGCCGGCCTGCTCAGCAAGGACTACGCCGCCGAGCGCCGCAAGCTGATGCCGGCCGACCATAACCTGACCGACCTGACGCCCGGCGACCCGTACCCGTACCAGGGTGGCAAGAACCCCTTCGAAGACCTGCGCCAGGCCTGGAACCCGATCCCGCCGAGGGCCGAGGCCGAGGGTACGGACGGCTTCCAGCAGGCCATGCAGATGAGCCACGACGAAGGTTTCTACGCGGGTACCACGTCCATCCAGGCGGCTGATGCGGAAGGCTGGGTGGTCTCGATTACCCCCAGCGGTGGCTGGATTCCGGCCTTCGTGGCCGGTAACACTGGCATCGGCCTGAGCCAGCGCATGCAGAGCTTCGTGCTGGACAAGCGCCTGAACCCGTTCAACGTGGTCCAGCCGGGCCAGCGCCCGCGCGCCACGCTCACCCCAAGCCTGGCATTGAAGGACGGCAAGCCGCTAATGGCCTTTTCCGTGCAGGGCGGCGACAGCCAGGACCAGAACCTGCTGCAGTTCTTTCTCAACATGGTCGAGTTCGACATGAACGTGCAGCAGGCCGCCGAAGCGCCGAACATCACCAGCTACCAGATGCAGAGTTCCTTCGGCGCCCACGACGCGCAACCGGGCCGTATCGAGGTGATGCCCGTGGTGCCGCCGTACACCCGCGAGGCCCTGGGCAAAATGGGCTACGACGTCGAAGTCGTTGAACGGACCTACAGCCCGATCACCGCGATCTGGTTCGACGCCGATCACGGCACGATGTGGGGTGGGGCGGGCAATACTGGCGAGGATTACGGTATCGGCTGGTAGTCACGGCAGGTCGCCATGCTCAAACAGGATCATTCGCACGAACCCGGCGCGATTCGCGAGCGACTCGCCGCCGGTCCGGAAACGAATTACGTCCAGGAGTGGGTTTACGGCGGCATCGACGGCGTGGTGACCACGTTCGCGATCGTCGCCGGCGTGACCGGCGCCAGCCTGTCACCGTTTATCGTCGTGATCCTGGGCCTGGCCAACCTCGTGGGCGACGGGTTTTCCATGGCGGCCGGTGCCTACAGTGGGGCGCGGACGCGCGCCGATAATCGTGAACGCCTGCGTCGGGTCGAGGAATCACACGTCGACGCGGACCCGGAAGGCGAGCGCGAGGAAGTCCGGCAGATCTTCGCCGCCAAGGGTTACGAAGGCCGTGACCTGGATAAGGTCGTAGACGGTATCACCGCCAATCGAGAAGCCTGGATCGACGTCATGCTGCAGGAGGAATACGCCGCCGGCCCGGATGGCAAGACGCCGCTTCGCGTCGGGCTACACACCTTCGTCTCGTTCGTCCTTTTCGGCGCCGCGCCGCTGCTGCCCTATCTTTTCCGATTTGCCGATGCCTTTCACTGGGCCCTGGCATTCTCAAGCCTGACGTTCTTCGCCATCGGCTCGCTGAAAAGTCGATGGTCGGTGCACTCCTGGTGGCGCCAGGGATTGCAGACCCTTGGCATCGGCCTGGTGGCCGCCGGTATCGCGTTCGGTATCGGTTATGCGCTGCGCGGTATCGGTGGCTGATACGGCGCGTGTCAGTTTTTCCCTCGCCTGGTCGTTAAACCTGCTGAGTCAGTTACAAGCCAGATGACTGACCGGAAAAGGAGGTTTAATGATGGGACTGAAGCGAACTGGGGACATTCTGGTCGCCTGCCTGTTCGGCATCGCGCTCGTGTTGCCGGCCGTGGCGAACGCGGCCAATCTGACCGCGTCAAGCGTGACGCCAATCGTGGCGTTCGATGACACGGATTCGGCGGGCAACGAGTGGTTAATCTGGGGGTTGAGCGACCTGTTCGCCATTTCGGACGTGGAGGTGAACACGACAATCCTCATGGCCGATCCCGACACGCGTTCGACGGCGTTCGGGTACATGGCATCGGCAGGCGGTACGCACGGGATCGCACTGGGCTTTGACGCCGATGCGACCGGCAACTACAGCGTTGCGCTCGGCGAGGGCGCCCTGGCGTCCAAACTGCAAAGCACCGCGATCGGTCCGAACGCCCTGTCCAGCGGTTGGTGGGGTATGGCGCTGGGCCCCGATACCCTTTCGTCTGGAGACTACAGTCTCGCAATAGGCCACAATGCCCGATCCGATGGCTGGTTCGCCACCGCGCTGGGTCATCGGGCATCCGCTCCTTATGCGAACACCATCATCCTGGGGGCCGTCCCCGGTGTTAACGACCCCGACGAGTTCGTGCCAAACGAATACGCCAGCATCGGCAACGGCACGACCATGCCGCTGGCGCCGTTGCACGTGGCCCGCGACGACGGCACGGCGATGATCCTGGTGTCTGACTCCGGTCCGGTGCAGGGGCCCAAGACACTGTTCGAGATCGAGAACAACGGCAACCCCGAGTTCCGCATGACCAACACCGCCAACAACAACTCATGGGTGTTCAGTGCCGGCCTGCGTTTCGTGGTCAAGAACAACCTGGGCGACTGGGTGATGCGGGTCACCGACACCGGCGACCTGGAGATCGGCGGCTCGCTGACGGAAGTGTCGGACCGAAACCGCAAGCACGCCATTGTGCCGCTGGACGGCGATACCGTGCTGGCGAAGCTGGCTCAGGTACCGGTGTCCGAGTGGTCGTACGACAACGAGACAGTCGACCAGCGCCACATCGGCCCGATGGCGCAGGACTTCCATGCCGCGTTCGGCCTGGCCAGCGGCGAGACGCGCATTTCGGCGCGTGACATGGCCGGGGTCAACATGGCGGCTTTGCAGGCGCTCAACCAGAAGCTGGAACGGGAAAACGCCGATATCCGCGCCGAGCTGGATGCCCTCAAGGTGTTGGTGGCCACGCTTCGCGACAGCCTGCCGGCGACGGGCCGGGCGCTGTCGCAACGATGATGCCCGCACTGCAATTCTTGCGCGCCCATTTCCCTTTTCTGCGCCCATTCGTATCATGGGTGACAGAAACGGGGGAGTGGAATGGACCAGGCGGAGATTACCCAGCTGCTGGGTGTCGAAAATGGCGAGCTGACGGCCGAGCAGGAACTGGCCATGGAGCAGGTGTACCAGCACCTGCGAACCATCGCCCATGGTCAGCGCCTGAAAGTCAGCGGCAACCGCATCGATACCACCGCACTGGTCAACGAGGCCTGGCTGAAGTCGCAGCGGGCAAAGAACGGCTTCAACGACCGTGACCATTTCTTCGCCTACTGCGCCCTGGCCATGCGCCACATCCTGTTCGACCAGGCTCGTCGCAATCGCCTGATCACCTATGTCGATGATGACAGCGCACTTGACCGGATGCCCGTCTACCAGCAGTCGGAGACCATGCTCGAACTGGAGCGGCAGCTGGAAAAGCTGCGCGAATTTGAGCCGCGGCTGGAGCAGGTGTTCACCTGCAAGTTTTTCGGCGATATGCCGTTCGACGCCATCGCCCGCGTGCTGGGCCTGAGCGAGCGCACCGTGTTTCGTGACTGGCAGAAGGCCCGGACCATGCTCGCGGTGGCCATGGGCGAATGAGCGGCGTCGAAGACCGCTGGCGGCAGATTGCCGACGCATTCGACCGGGATGACTCACTCGACCCGGACGCCTGGCTGGAATCCCAGGGGCTGGGTTTCCGGCCGCTGGGTGATCGGGTCGCCGATGATACGCCGGAACTGGTCCAGCACGCCTTTCTGCCCAACGAGTCGCTGGAAGACATTGAGCTGTCGAAGTACCGGATCCTGAAGCAGCTGGACGAGGGCGGCCAGGGCCAGGTCTACCTGGCAGAGCGCTCGGACGGCATCTACCAGCAGTCCGTTGTCATCAAGTTCCTGCCGCGGCGTTTCGCCGGCCAGGCCATGCGCGAGCGGTTCTTCCGCGAAATGCAGTTCCTGGCCGACCTGCGCCACCCGGGCATCGTCCCCATCATCGATGCCGGGCTGACGGAAGGAGGCCAGCCCTGGCTGGTGCTGGAGTACATCGACGGCCCGCATATCGATCGCTTTTGCCATGAGTCATGCCTGGATGCCGAAAGCGTAGTGCGCCTGTTCACGCGCCTGTGTGATGCGCTGGATTTCATCCACCTGCGCGGTGTGGTCCACATGGACCTGAAGCCGGCCAATGTCCTGGTGCGCGAAGCCAACGGTGTGGCCTACCCGGTCATCATTGATTTTGGCGTTTCGTCGCGCCAGGTGGATTCCGATGCCGACACGGCAAAGGCACGCTTCGGCACCCCGGGTTACGCAGCCCCGGAACAGGCGGAGGGTGAAGCCGCTGATGCGCGTGCCGACCTTTACGCAGTGGGCATGATGCTGGCGCGCTCCATGCCGGGTTGCAACGACCTTGAGCTGACCGGGATCGGCGCCCGCCAGCGCGAGCAACGACTCAGGCACAAGGGCGTGCCACCAGATCTTGTCCAGGTCATCCAGGCCTGTACCCGTCATCGACCGGAAAGCCGCTACGCTGACGCGGCGGCCCTGCGATTCGACCTGAACAACTGGCTGCAGGGGCTGCCGCTGGTCGCGAACCGACAGCGTCCGTTGCATGTGCTGGGCAAAGCGGTGCGCCGTCACCCATTGTTTTCCACGGCAGCGTTGCTGGCAGGGGTGCTCCTGGTCGGTGGCATCGGGCGTTACACCGCAGACATCCAGGAACTGCAACAGTTAACCCAGGCCGAGAAGAACGCCGGCGACGAGTTCTACAACTTCGTCCTGACCGATCTGTTCGACCGCCTGGTCAGGATCGGTCGTGTTGATGCGCTGGAGCTGGTCGCCAGTCGTGGCGTAGATCATTTGTCCGGCCAGGATCCGAGAATCTTCGACGACCATACCCGTTTGCAGACGGCACTGGCTTACAGGAACAGCGGCCGGGTGTTCGACCAGCTCGAATCAAGTGAGCAGGCCCTGCTCGCCTATGACCAGGCAGAAGCCAACCTGGCCAATCTGGCCGACAAGCCGGGATTCCACGAGGAATACCTGCGAACCCTGGCGTCGATCGACGTCCTGCGGGCGGAAACCCTGGCGACCGAGGGCCAGGGCGAGAAGACCGAGCAAAGCCTGCGGCGCGCGCTCTCACTCACAGGCCAGCTAGCCGACACGGGTACGGACGAGGCTCGGCGACTGGCCTGGGAGGCGCACCTGTTACTGGGCTGGCATTACATGGAGTACGATCAGCCCGAAAAGGCCGATACCGAAATTCGGTCCTCCACCGCGACCGCCGCGTCCGCGCTGGCCGGCGCCGGCTCCGAATCCGGTGCCGCGAATCGATGGCGGTTGCGCTTGTCCCACACCCACCAGGCCATGGCCTGGCACCATTTCGACTACGGCGCGCCGGAAGACGCCATGACGTCCATCGAACAGGCACTGGTCCTGGCCCGGGAGACCGTCGACGCGACAGGTGAGGACATCGAATTCCTCAGTAACTACCGGATATTGCTGAACCAGAAGGCGTTTTTCCTGCTGGATGGCGGTGACCTCGGGCAAGCACAGTCGACCACCGACGAAGCCATCGCCGCCGGCGAGCGACTGGCGTTGATGGCGCCGGAGAACCTCGAATACCGACGTGAATTCGCCTATTCACTAACGACCGGTGGCGAAATCGCCGAGGCGATGGGCGACGACGAGCGCGCGCTGGCACTGTACCGGCGCGGGCTCGAAGGCTCGCGAGACATCGCCGCCCGCGATTCCGGCGGCTATTCCTCCGCCAACGACCTCGCCATCGACCTGACCAGCGTGGCCAATGTGCTCTCGCGGCTCGGCCACCAGCAGGAGAGCCAGGTCATGTGGCGCGAGGCCGTCGAGTTGATGCGGCCCGTCCAGCAGGCTGAACCGGACAACAAGTACTACGTCTATTCCCTGGCCATTCCACTGATCCAACTGGGCCAGTACGACGAGGCCGCGCCCCTGGTCGCCACGCTGCGCGACACCGGTATGGAAGACGAGACCCTCCAGGCCCTGCTGGACCAGCACGGCCTGCGCTGAACCCGCCGCCGGGCGAACCCATCATCCAGTGTCAGTTTTTTCGCCGCTCGCCCGTTAGACCCGTTAAGCAACCCAGATGATGGGTCACGACGAGCGAAATGGGAGGGAATCACGGTGAACAGCAAGAGCACGTTGAAGGTCGTAGGAGCCGGGTTAGCCGGTGTCATAATTGGTGCGTCCGGTGTCGCGAATGCGGCGAACCTGGAAGCCGAATCCGTTTATCCGCAGGTGCTGTTTGACGATACCAATCACACCGGAAACGAATGGGCGATTGTGGGTCTGGACGCGATATTCGCGATACAGGACCTGGGTCGGGCAACGACTATTCTGAGTGCCGACCCTTCTGAGGGATCTGTCGGTATTGGCTACTTTGCCGATTCAAACGCGGGCAGCAGCGTGGCGGTTGGCTATAACGCCGAAACGCAGGGCAGCTTCAGTACCGCGTTGGGGTTCAACGCGTTAACGACCGAGTGGTCGGCCACGGCACTGGGACGTGACGCCGTCGCCGGGGGGTCATCCAGCGTTGCGTTGGGTGAGGGTGCCACAACAGCGGGCTTGCAAAATTTCGCGGCGGGATACGGTGCATATGCGGTGGGCGAACGCTCTGTCGTGCTTGGATGGCAAGCGACGGCAGAAGGTGATGATAGTCTCGTGTTGGGTCGCAACGCGACCACGTCCGCAAGTGCGGGTTCCAGCTCCGCCGTTGGCCACGGAGCCGGTGCCTACGGGGTGCAAAGCCTGGCCGTTGGAAGTTATGCGAGGAGTGACGGGATTTACAGCACGGCAGTCGGGCGCATGGCACGCACCCAGGGTGCCGATAGCGTTGCAGTCGGTCGCGACGCCGATACCGCACTTGCAGCAGCAAGTGGCGTTGCCGTAGGTCCACACTCTGTCGTTTCGAAGACTGCCGGTGTCGCTCTCGGCTATGCCGCGGGAGCATTCGAGCAGCACAGCACCGCGATTGGCCCGTACGCCATGGCGACAGAACCCTGGAGCCTTGTGCTGGGATCCATTGCCGGTTCCAACGGCGCCCCAAATTACACAGATGTTGCGATAGGAACCACGATGCCGCTGGCACCGCTGCACGTGCAGCGCGACGACGGCACGGCCAACGTGCTGGTGGTCGAGAACAGCGTGGACCAGGGGCCGCGCACGCTGTTCGAGATCGAAAACAACGGCAATCCGGAGTTCCGCATGACCAACACGGCCATGGGCAACTCCTGGGTGTTCAGCGCCGGGCTGCGGTTCGTGGTCAAGAACAACCAGGGTGACTGGGTGATGCGGGTGACCGACACCGGTAACCTGGAAATCGGGGGCACGTTGCTGGAGATGTCGGACCGCGAGCAGAAGCACGCCATCGTGCCGCTGGACGGCGATGTGGTGCTGGCGAAGCTGGCACAGGTGCCGATCACCGAATGGGCCTACCGCGACGAGTCGGCCGACCAGCGCCACATTGGCCCGATGGCGCAGGATTTTTACGCCGCCTTTGGCCTGGCCAGTGGCGAGAAGGCCATCTCCGCGCGCGACATGGCCGGCGTGAACATGGCGGCCGTGCAGGCGCTGGTGGCGCGTAACGCGGAGCTTGAGGAACGCATCGCGCGGCTGGAAAAGCTGGCTCAGCAATTGCTGGAGCCGGCGTCTCTGCAGGTCGCCCAGGGCGACTGACCCCGCAATTGGGGAGAGGGGGCGGCGAAAGCCGCCCTTTTCTTTGCCCGGCCGACGCTATGGGGCCCAAATCGGCTAAAATTCGCGTTCTACACAGGAGATACCGGAATGGGCAGAGACCGCACCGAGGTCATCGGCGCGCGCGGCGGATTCATGGGGTTCGTCGACCGCGTACGTTTCAAGGAAATTTACCGCCAGGCCTTCGGCCTGCTGCTGATCGCGGTCTGCGCGGCGTTCGCCGAGCCGGGTCACGAGCGCGTGATCTGGGGCCTGGGCATCGCCACCTTTGGCCAGCTGTTCCGTACCTTCGCGGCCGGCACCATCTTCAAGAACAAGCGCCTGGCCAGCACCGGCGCTTACTCACTGGTCCGGCATCCGCTCTACCTGGGAAACCTGTTGATCCTTATTGGCTTCTGCCTCGCGGCCGCCAACCTGTGGGTGATCGCCGTCATCGTCGCCTTCTGGGTGATCTGGTACCCCGCGGCCATCCGCTACGAGGACGCCAAGCTGGAGCGCATCTTCGGCGATGACTGGCGCCAGTGGAGCACCGGTACCTGGGCCGTCATCCCCAAGCGCCTGAACATCGGCAAGCTGACCGACACCAGCTGGAGCGCGCACCAGTCGCTGATTCGTAACGGCGAGCTCTACATCACCGTCTACCTGGTCGCCTGCGCGATCTGGCTGTGGCACAACGCCCACACCCTGGCCTGAGGGTAACGTCATGGAGCTTATCCACATCCCGATGTCCCCGGGCGAGCTGCTCGACAAGATCACCATCCTGGAAATCAAATCCGAACGCATGGACGACCCGGCCAAGCTGGCCAACGTGCGCACGGAGCTGGACCTGCTGAACGCCACCTGGCGCGACGCGGTCAATGCCGATGACACGGTCACCCGCCTGCACGCCGAGTTAAAGTCGATCAACGAGGCCTTGTGGGAAATCGAGGACGATATCCGCGACAAGGAGCGGGCGAAGGAATTCGACGACCGCTTCATCGAACTGGCCCGCGCCGTCTACGTCACCAACGACAAGCGTGCCGCCGCCAAGAAGGAACTCAACACCTACCTGGGCTCCACCATCGTCGAGGAAAAGTCCTACCAGGATTACACCTAGGGCTAGGCCGTGAGTGCCATTCGCCTGCACACCACGACAGCCCGGGTGCTCTTCGGCTTGCTGTTACTGGCAATGTCAGGCTGCGTCCGGCATCCCATCTGGGAGGCGCCGGAAGAGGCTAGGGTCTGGTTTGACGGCGAATGGATTGTCTACGAAGGCCCCCTGTCCGAGGAAGCCAATGGTGAAGCGCTGGCGCTGTTTGACCAGCACCCTGGTGCCGGCCTGAGAATCATCAGCGGCGGGGGTCCGATCACGGCAGGAATGGACCTGGGTCAGTGGATCCTGGTCCGCGGGTTGACGGTCTACGTGGACCAGTACTGCTACTCGTCCTGCGCCAATTACATTTTCCCCGCCGGCCGCCAACGTCGCCTGGCGCCAGGCGCAGAGCTCGGCTGGCATGGCGGTACCCTGCAATGGGACAGCGCGGAAGCCATGTGTGAGTCGTTCAAGCCGGAAGAGGGTGCCGACAGCGCCGATTATGACGACTGCGTTACCCGGGCGAACGGCGAGCGCGAACGCGAGGTGCGGTTCTTCGAGCTGGCTGGCGTGGAACAGCGGATCACCATTCTTGGCTTCGCCGATGGCGCCGGCTACCCCAGCCGAAAAACGGACACTGCCTGGACCTACTCCCTGGACGACATGGCCCGCCTGGGCATGACCGACATCCAGGTCGACGGCAACGGCACCTGGGAACCCGTCGACCCGCCCGGCCGCGTCACCATGTGCCGCATGTCCCTCGACAACATGCGCTGCCTCCAAATCCCCTGACCGTCACGCGTCACGCGTCACGCGTAACGCGTAACGCGTAACGCGTCACCCTTGACAGCACGCGGCTGAATTAGCATATTGCCGCGTTCGATACCTTGGGTGTTCCCATGGCCGCCCGGCCAGGGGAATGAAACGGGAAGATGGTGCGTCAGGGTGCGCGAATCGCGTGTCATGACAAGGCCGTCACTGCCCCCGCAACGGTAAGCGAAGGCTGGGTCATTGCAGCCACTGTGCCACTGGGTGAACGCCCGGGCATGGGAAGGCGACCCGGCGCAGGCATGAATCATGCCCTTCGCGAGTCCGGAGACCGGCCCCGGGTGAATCTCAATGTGCCATCGCGGTGGGCGGGGCGTGTGAGTCGCGCTGCCGCAGCCTGGATTTGCCGACGACCACTCCCGGACCCGAGTAGGCCCCGATGCGTTCGGGTGCGAACGCCGGAGTGTAAACATGTATCCCAACCTGAATTGCGTGCGGGCGGCCTGCCTGCTGTCCGGTTTCTTTGTGCTTGGCGCCCAGGCGCAGGTCAACGAGCCCGATGACGAGGCACCTTTGGACCTGGGCGAGACCGTGGTCACCGCGGCGTTGACGCCGCTGGCGGTCAACGATGTCGCCGCGTCCGTCACCATCATCACGCGCGAGCAGATTGAGCAGAAGCAGGCGCGCTACCTTTCCGACCTGCTGCGCGATGTGCCAGGGTTTGCGGTCAGCCAGTCCGGCGGCCCGGGCGCCCTGACACAGGTGCGCGTGCGCGGCACGGAGGCCAACCAGTTGCTGGTGCTGATCGATGGGATCCGCGCCAACGACCCGGCCGGTGCGGACGAGTTCCAGTTTGCCTATGCACTGACCGATGACATCGAGCGCATCGAGATCGTTCGTGGCCCGCAGAGCGCCACCTGGGGCTCGGACGCCGTGGGTGCCGTGGTCAACATCATCCGGCGCAGGGACCGCACCGGTAGCTGGGTCAATGGCCGCGCCGAGGGCGGCTCGTTTGGCACCGTCGACCTGGCGGCCAGCGGCGGCTTCAGCGCGGGCGCGACCCGGGTCACGGCCGGCGTGTCCCACTACGACACCGATGGCACCAACATTTCCCGCCAGGGCGACGAGAAGGATGGCAGCACCAACACCACCGCTGACCTGGGCGTGGACGTCGGGCTGGGGCAGGGCTGGGCCCTGCGTTTCACCGGCCGCCACGTGGAGGCCGAGAACGAGTTTGATGGCACGGACTTCGTGGTCACCGGCCTGCCCATCGATGGCGACCAGTACACCGAGGCCGAGCGTAACTATCTCTCCGGCGAGGCACGTTTCGAGCCGGCCGACAGCCGCTGGTCCGGCAACGCGTTCGTCGGCTGGACCGATACCGACAACCAGAACTACGCGTTTGGCGCCTGGGACAGCGCCACGGGCGCCGAGGTGCTGGAGGCGCGGCTGCGTGGCAGCGTCCTGCTCGACGGCGCCGCCGATGACCAGCAGCACCGCCTGAGTGCCGGTATCGACCGCATCGACTCGGATTTCAGCCAGCGTGGCATCGACTATGGCTTCGGCAACCCCAACCAGGACCAGTCAACCGACCAGACCGGCTACCAGCTTGAATACATCGGCCAGCTGTTCGAGGGCTTCACCTGGACCGCGTCCGGCCGCTACGACGACTTCAGCGACTGGGACGCCATCACCACGTGGAAAGTAGCCGCCAGCCACCAGGTGACCGATATCGTGCGTGCTCGCGGCTCGGTGGGCACCGGCTTCAAGGCGCCGACGTTCACGGAGCGCTTTGGCTTCTACCCGGACCAGTTCATCGGCAACCCCGGCCTGGTGCCGGAAGAGTCGACCGGATGGGAAGTGGGCCTGGAAGCGCGCTGGCTCGACGGCGACCTGGGCCTGGACGTGGCCTGGTTTGACCAGGTGCTGGAGAACGAGATCGACGGTTTCGTCTTCGACCCGGATACCTTCCTGTACACCGCCGCCAACCGCGATGCCGACAGTGATCGCTCCGGGCTCGAGGTGGTGTTTGACGCCGCGCCGCTCGAATCGCTGCTGCTGGACCTGCACTACACCTACCTGGACGCCAGCGAGGACCTCCCCGGCGGCGGCACCCAACGTGAGGTCCGCCGACCCCGTCACCAGGCCGGCCTGACCGCCAACTGGGCCTTTGGCGACGGCCGCGGCAACCTGAACCTCGACATCGATTACACCGGTGAGCAGTACGACGTGTTCTACGATCCCGCGACCTTCGTCTCCAGCCAGGTCAAGCTGGATGCCTACACGGTGGTCGACCTGGCCGCCTCCTGGCGGCTGACCCGGTCGCTGGAACTGATCGGCCGTGTCGACAACCTGGGTGACGAAGATTACGAGGAAGTCTATGGCTACACCCGCCCCGGGCGTGCGTTCTACGGCGGCCTGCGCGGGCGTTTCGATTTCTGACGACCATACCGGCTGATCCCCGCACGGCTGGCTTGACCGCCAGCCGGCGGGGTGGTGAACTGCACGCCATATCCATCGTTCCGGAGATTCACCCGTGAGCCGCCAAAGTTTCCTGCATCCCATTGTCGTTTCGCTGTTGGCCCTGTCGCTGTTCGCATGCGATGGCCCTGCCGGTGACACGGAACAAGCCTCAACTGGAGAACTCGCTGCGGTCGATACCGCGACGCCACCCGTAGATGCTTCAGAAACGTTAACCGGGACGGCCGAGCCAGCCGGCACCGGTTCGTTGCTCGAGAAGGAGATCATCGTGCTGCCGGCAGACCAGACCGGCCTGGACTGGCTGGACTCCGCGGAGGCCTGGGGTGGCCTGGATGAGGCCCCGTCGCTGGGCGTGCCTTACCTGCTGTTCACGGCGGTGGGCGAGCGCTGGGAGACGATGTCCAACGAAATGACGGTGCAACGCAAGAAGCAGATCTTCTATCGCTTCATGCTGCCATTGGTCCTGCACGCCAACAAGATGGTTCGTGAGCGCCGCGCCCGTGTCCTGGACCTCCAGGCCGGCCTGGCCGACGGGCGTTCACTGACGCCGGAGGATATCGAGTTCCTGCGTCAGGGACTGGTTGAGTTGCGTATTGCCGGAGACGATGACGTCGCCGATTTGTCAATCAGTACACCGGAACTCGGTGCTTGGCTGGATCAAGTGCTGGTTCGGCTGGATGAAATCCCTGCCGGACTGGCCCTGGGCCAGGCAGCCTATGAGAGTGGTTACGGCACTTCGCGCTTCGCCATCCAGGGCAACGCCCTGTTCGGTCAATGGACCTACGGCGGGGAAGGGATCAAGCCCGAGGAGCAACGCACGTCGCTGGGAGACCACCGCATCGCCTCGTTTGAATGGCCGTTCGACAGCGTCCGCGGCTACTTCATGAACCTGATGTCACACCCGTCCTACGCCGATTTCCGTCGCCTGCGAGCCCAGCAACGCGCCGCCGGCGAGCCGCTGGACTCGCTGGTGCTGGCCGATGGCCTGCTGAAGTACTCCGAGCGTGGCCAGGCCTACGTTGACGACCTGAAGGGCATCATCAGCCACAACGGCCTGGACGAGGCCGACGATGTCGAATTGCGTGACGAACCCATGCACTTCGTGGTCGTGGCCGACGACCAGGCGGCGGTCGCCGACATCGAGACCGAGCTCGACCAGATGCGCGAAAGCGGTGAGCTGGTCACGATCTACGAGCGCATGCGGCTGGACTGATTTCGTCGCGTGTTGGTTGACTTAACGGTCGCCCAGCGTTTCCAGTTCGCCGGCGTTTTCCAGGGCCTCCATGCGGATAAAGGCCTGCTCCCAGCGCACGCTGTAGCTCTGCTCGCCGTCATGAAAGATGCGGTCGATCTGCCCGTGCGTCAGGCGTTCGAACCGGCGGCATTCGCTCGGGTCGACCGTGAGCGCCCCGAGATAGCGGTCATGGAGTGTCGTGGCGAGGTTAAAACTGGCTTCCAGGCTGCCCAATTGCAGGCCGTCACGCGCCCACTGGTAGGCATCCTTCGGCGTGATGGCGGCGAGTAACGCCTTTTCGTTGGATTGAAACGAACTCAGACAACCTTTTGCCCACGTTCTGCCCATCAATTCACGCTGCCAGCGTTCTCTTGTTTCACTGTCAGGTTCGGGATGGTCCAGAATGCGCTCGATGTGACGCCCCGTGTGCCTTTCGGGTTCAGTGCTGCCTGCGATCATCAGGCCGGCGGCATGACGGCATGCGTTCACGACTGCGTCGTCTTCGGTGTCGACGCCAACGCGACATGCTTCGACCAGCACCCATGTCGGAAAGCTCATGGAAAGTACGGAGTGGGTCAGTAATTCCAGCCAGGCCGCGGCCCCGCTCATGTCACCGACCCCTTTCGGCATGGGCGGGAATGGGTTGGCGTGCAGGTATTTCTCCAGTGCCGTCTGCAACTTGGCCAGTTGCGCGAGCGGGTGGGCGTCAAAGCGGTCGGACGAAGAAAGGCTGAGCAACCGCTCGCGGACTCCTGGGTTGTTGAGCCAGTTTATGGGGTCTTGCGCGCGGTGGCGCTGCAGGTCCAGCACGATGACCGCGCCGTTGCCAGGTTCGGCGTCCGCCAGTATGTCAATCATCCGTTCTGACAGGCAGCTCTCGCCGCAGATCTTTGCCGCCACCCACGTGGCGTCGTTGGTCATTCCGGGGGTTTCGGCCAGGGCGCGGATGTCCCGGCCGTGCGGCAGCGTTCCCAGTGGGACGCCCCCAGCGTGCTCGACGATGGCGAGCATGTAAAGGCCCATCACGCGCAATGAAGGGTCACCACTGGTCGCCAGTTCCGCAGTGAAGCCCGCGTCCCATTGCTCATAGGCGAGTTCGAAGGCCTGCTCGACCTCGGTCCACTCGCTGGCATCGAGTTCGGAGAGGTGGGGCGGCTGGCCCGGGTCGGCCTGCGGAGCGCTTGCCACAACGGTAAGCAGTAACGCGGCGATACACGCCGTCGACATATGTTTCATCATCCTGATCCCCCTGATCATGGGCTTACGTTAGCAATACGCGGGCGACTTGAGTAGGGCAGGAAGTCACGTTAACTCAGGTGCTTATGCTAGATTGTCGGTGCATTAATTCGACGTGGAGTTCATCGATGGCTCGAACCGACAGACCCGGTAGCCGGTCGCAGGTTTTTCGCAGTGCCGTGGACAGCTGGTACTACATCGTGACCTTTGGCGCGCCACTGCTGGTCATCGTCATTGCTTACCTGGAGGCCGGTTTCCGGTCGTTCGGCGAGGCGCTGGTCGTGCTGGGTGTTGTGCTCATCGCGGCGCTGATTCCGCTGTGGTTGTTGCTGAGCACGCGATACACGGTGCAGGGCGACGAGTTGCGGGTGCGCTCCGGGCCGGTGTCGAAAACCATCGCCATCAGCGGGATCCGTTCCGTGGAGCCCAGCCGTTCAATCCTTTCCGCGCCAGCGCTGTCGTTGAAGCGGCTGAAGGTGGCCTATGACGGCGGCCAGGTGCTCGTTTCCCCGGCCGATCGCGATGGGTTCATACGTGCGATCGGGTTTGGTCCGGAGGGGCGCGCATGAGACTCGACGCGTGACGCGTGACGCGTGACGCGTGACAGGTGACGCGGTTGGGCGTCATTAAATGGTCACGGGGCCTTCATCGGGCTGAAACACGACCTCCCTAGACTTTCGTAAAACACAGGGAGGTAAGACCATGAATTCATTGGTCACGCTCGATACGAAGATCCGTAGCCGCACGGTATTCATCTCTGATGTGCACCTGGGCTTTCCAGGTTGCAGTGCGGAATTCCTCTGTGACTTCCTGGACAAGGTGGAGTGCGAGACGCTCTACCTGGTCGGGGATATCTTTGATTTCTGGTACATGAAGCGGCGGCGCTATTGGCCCAAGGCGCACGGCGAAGTCGTGCACCGGCTGATGAAGAAGGCCCGCCACGGCACCCGGGTGGTGTTCGTGCCCGGCAACCATGACGAAGTCTGCCGTGCCTATGACGGCATGGACATGGGTTGCATCGAGATCCATGACCGCATCATTCACGAGACGGCTGACGGCCGGAAGATGCTGGTGCTGCATGGTGACCAGTTCGACAGCGTGGTGCGCTGCTCGCCATGGCTGGCCAAGATTGGCTGCGTGGCCTACGGCGCCCTGCTGCAGCTGAACATCCTGCTGAACGGCATGCGCCGGGTCTTCGGGATGGGCTACTGGTCGCTTGCGGCGTTCCTGAAGAACAAGGTCAAGAACGCGGTGAAGTACATCTCCAGCTTCGAAGAAGCCGTGGTTCGCGCGGCATCCGAGGACGGCGTCGATGGCGTGGTCTGCGGTCATATCCACCGCGCCGAGATCACCCAGGTGAACGACATCCTGTACATGAACTGCGGTGACTGGGTGGAAAGCTGCACGGCGCTGGTGGAAAAGCACGACGGCAGCATCGAGTTGCTGCAGTGGCGCGACCGCGCCGAGCGCCTGAAAGTGCATGCCGCCGACCCGGTCGAGGCCGGCGACGACATGGTCGGGGACCTGGCTGCATGAGCAAACGCAAGACCCCGGACCCGCGCATCCGCTCGGTCGCCCTGGTCACTGACGCCTGGGCGCCGCAGGTCAATGGCGTGGTCACCACCATGCGCAATACCAGCGAGCGGATCCGCCGTCGCGGCCTGGACCTGACCCTGGTCACGCCGGACCAGTTCCGTTCCATCCCGTGCCCGGGCTACAAGGAAATCCGCCTGGCGCTGAAGCCGTATTCGAAAGTCGCCAGGATGCTGGACGAGGGACAGCCGGACGTCATCCACATTGCCACGGAAGGCCCCCTGGGGATGGCCGCGCGCCGGTACTGCCTGAAGAACAACCTGCCATTTGCGACCTCGTTCCACACCCGTTTTCCCGAGTACATCCGCCTGCGGGCACCCATCCCGGTGGACTGGAGCTATGGGTTCCTGCGCCGTTTCCACGCGCCGGCGCGCAAGACCCTGGTGCGGACCAGGACGCAGAAAAAGGAGCTGGGCGAACGCGGTTTCGAGCACATGAAAGTGTGGCCCGGCGCGGTGGACACTGACCTGTTCAAGCCACGGGGCAAGGAAGCGCTGAGCCTGCCAAGGCCGATTTCCATGTTCATGGGTCGCGTGGCCGTGGAGAAGGGCATACCGGACTTTCTTGGCCTGGACCTGCCCGGCACCAAGGTGGTGGTCGGCGGTGGACCGGACCTGGACAAGCTGAAGGAGACCTATCCGGACACCGTGTTCACGGGGCCCAAATACGGCGAGGAACTCGCCGGCCTGCTCTCGGCCGCCGACGTGTTCGTGTTTCCCAGCCGCACCGATACCTTCGGCCTGGTGATGCTGGAGGCGATGGCCTGCGGCGTGCCGGTGGCGGCGTTTCCCGTACCGGGCCCGCAGGACGTGGTGATCAATGGTTCCACGGGTGCCCTGGATGATGACCTGGAGGCCGCCTTCCACCGCGCACTGCGGCTGGACCCGGATGCCTGCATCGAGTTTGCGCTGGACAACAACTGGGACCGGTCGACCGATCGATTCCTCTCCCAGCAGACGCCCATCGGCAGCGAAGACCAGGCGGAAACCAGCAAGGATGAGGCGGTCAACGCCGACCTGACGGCCAGTCCCCGGGCCTAGTGCCCGGCCTGGCGACCGACCCTAGAGACCGACCGCTTCGTCGAGCTTTTCCACCACGGCGTCCACGTCGACCAGGTCCATGACCCCGGGCTCTTCGATACGCGTTCCCCAGCGCAGGCCTTCCGGCGTGCTGTCGCGGAACTGTTGGGCGGCCTCGGTGAAGCGGTCGACGGTCAGGTCGAGCGAGTTGTAAGGCCCGCTGCGTCGCGACCATGTGGCCGCGTACAGGCCGATGACCGGGGTGCCCAGCGCCGAGGCGATATGCGCCGGGCCGGAGTCCGGCGTCATGACCACGCTGGCGCGCTCCAGCAGGCCCATGGACTGGGTCAGCGTGTCCTTGCCGACCAGGTCGATGACCTCGCTGCGCATCTCGTCATGGATGGCGGCGGCCATTTCCCGTTCCAGGTCGCTTGGGCCACCGCTCAGAACCACGCGCATGCCCAGGCTGCGCGCGGCGTAGTCGGCAACGGTGGCATAACGCGGCACCGACCAGTTGCGCAGCGTGTGGCTGGAGCAGGGGCTGATCACCAGGGTGTGCTGGTCGCCGGGCAGTTGCTTTTCCGCCCAGGCGCGGTCGGTGTCCGAGACCGGCAGGTCCCAGCGCGGCGTGGCCACGTCGATCCCCAGCGCGCGTGGAAACTCCAGGAAGCCCTGCACCTGGTGCTGGAACGGCACCGCGGCGACCGTGTGGTTGATAAACCAGCTATGCCGGTCGCGGGCGCGTGGCTTGTCCCAGCCCAGCCGGACCGGCGCCTTGACCAGCCGGCTGAGCAGGTTCGCGCGCATCGCCACCTGCATGTGCAGCAGCACATCGAAGCGACGGCCGTGAAGCCGCTCACGCAGTTGCCGTACCGCGCCCCAGCCACCGCGCTTGTCGAACACGATGAACTCGACATCGTCCAGGTTCTGCAGCAATTTATGTTCGAGCTTGCCGATGATCCAGGTGATCTTCGTAGACGGCCAGTGGTCCCGCAACGCACGCACGACCGGGACGGTATGGGTCACATCGCCCAGCGCGGACAGGCGCAGAATACAGATGTTGTCCGGGGGGGCGTCCAAACGCACAATAGGCGCAGGCTTATCGACCATGAATCCATCCGTCAGCACGCAAGAATCACGGGTCATTGTATATGACCGGGACGCGCTGCCCCCGCCGGGGCCGGCGCTGTTCGACGTGGACGCGTGGCGGGCGGAAGGCGCGCTGGATGGCGCCGCGCCGGGTCGTGGCACCGCCTTTTTTATCGACGCGCCGTTTGGCCGCGTGGTCTTACGGCGCTATTTCCGCGGTGGCTGGGCGGCGAAGCTCAGCCGCGACCGCTACGTCTACCTGGGCCTGAAGGCCAGCCGGCCGTTCCGCGAATTCGAACTGCTGCGGCGAATGAACGCCGACGGACTGCGTGTGCCGGAACCGCTGGCCGCGCAGGTCCGGCGCCATGGCCTGCTGTACAGCGGCGCGCTGATGACGCGCCGTATTCCGCGCTCGCGGGCCTGGCCCGACCGCTTCGCCGACCCGGACCTGGACTGGCGCCGCGTGGGCGCCGGCCTGCGCGAGTTCCACGATGCCGGTGTCGACCACGCCGACATGAACGCCCGTAACATCCTGTTCCGAGATGGCGAGAGTGCGCCATGGCTGATCGACTTCGACCGCTGCAGCTACCGCCCCGGCCACGCCGTGGACGGCGGCCGCAACCTGGCCCGCCTGCGCCGCTCGCTGGACAAACTGTGGGTGGGCGACGAGGCGCGCCTGGACCGGCTCTGGAGCGCCCTGCTGTCGGGGTATTCCTCGTGAACGGGCTGAACGCCAGCTATATCGACTCGGCGCGACTTCGCCTGGTGCCGGCCACGGCCGACATCACCCGCGCCGACCTGGACGGCCCCGAAGCGCTGGCCCGCCGGTTGGGGCTGGACGTGCCCGCCGAATGGCCGCCTGAACTCTATTCCCGGCACGCGCTGCAGTTGACGCTGGCATTGCTGGCCGACGCATCGCACCATGGCTGGACCAACTGGTACCTGGCCACGCGTGGCGGGCAGGGCGTATCGACCCTGGCCGGCGTCTGCGGTTTCAAGGGCCGCCCGGATGGCGCCGGCTCGGTGGAAATTACCTACTCACTGCTGCCCGCGTTCCAGGGTCAGGGCCTGGCCTCCGAGGCTGTGAGCCGCCTGGTTGAATGGGCCTTCAGTCACCCGCGTGTCAACGAGGTCAGCGCCGAGACCTTCCCCCATCTCAGGCGATCCATCGCCGTGCTCCGCCGCAATGGATTCATGCCAGCGGGAAAAGGCTCCGAGTACGGTGTTGTTCGCTACGTTATTTCCCGCAGCAATCTTGCGTGACGCGTGACGCGTGACGCGTGACACGTCACCCGTAACCCGTAACCCGTGACCAATGCCACATTGATAGCAAACGCGCGTGACATACAATATGATATCAATATGTACTTAATCGTACGAAGGGAGGAAAACTCATGATTGAAGAACGCATTCGCAAGTGCGCGTCGGGCTTCCTGGCGTTGGCGGTGCTGCCGGTGCTGAACATCGTTTTCGGCTACCTGTTTGTGAAAGCCGCGCAGGACGAGAACATCACCATGGTGTTTGTTGCCATTGTGGCGACGGTCATTGTGCTCATCTGCTACAAGGGCTTTTTCATGGTGGCGCCAAACCAGTCCAAGGTGCTGCAGCTGTTTGGTACCTACGTGGGCAGCGTCCATGAAACGGGGCTTCGCTGGGCCAACCCGTTCTACTCCAAGGAGACGGTTTCGCTGCGGGTCCGGAACTTCGAGAGCGAGATGCTCAAGGTCAATGACTCGTCGGGTAACCCGATCGAGATTGCTGCCGTCGTGGTTTGGCGGGTGGTGGATTCGGCCGAGGCTGTTTTCGAGGTCGATGATTACGTCAACTACGTCCATATCCAGTCGGAGGCGGCGTTGCGCAACCTGGCGGTTGCCCATCCCTACGAGTCACATGATGACGAGGTGATTGCCCTGCGCAGCGACCCGCAGGACATCGCGGACAAGCTCAAGGACGAAGTGCAGGATCGCCTGGGCAAGGCGGGCGTCGAGGTCATCGAGGCACGCATTTCGCACCTGGCCTACGCGCAGGAGATCGCCAGCGCGATGCTCAAGCGCCAGCAGGCCCAGGCCGTGGTGGCGGCGCGCAGGCAGATCGTCGATGGCGCTGTCGGCATGGTGCAGATGGCGCTGGCCGACCTGGAGGCGCACAACGTCGTCAACCTGGACGAGGAGCGCAAGGCGGCCATGGTCAGCAACCTGCTGGTGGTGCTGTGCGGCGAGGAAAACGCCCGACCGGTGGTGAACGCGGGCTCGCTCTACAACTGACGGATTCGGCATGCCGGCGAAGAAGTCATTCCCGCTCAGGGTCAACGAGGACATCTACGACGCACTGCGGCGCTGGTCGGAAGACGAGTTGCGCAGCGTTAACGCGCAGATCGAATACGTCCTGCGTGAGGCCCTGCGCAAATCCGGGCGGCTGCACAAGCCGCCCGGATCATCCGTTCGCGAGGATTGAGCAAAGTTTAACCACTGTTCATCTGGACAACGGGCGGCAGGTGATGGAAGCTTGGGGCATGAATTGTCCTGTCCGGTTTATTCAACATGAGCACTGAATCCGGCGCCGGCGTGCCCCGCCACGGGACTGGAGAGTGGCAGGCGCTGGACCACCGCCATTACCTGCACCCGTTCACCGACCACCACGACCTGGGCCAGCGAGGCGTCCGCGTCATCGAGTGCGCCGACGGCGTGTATATCTACGATTCCGAGGGGCATCGCATACTCGACGGCATGTCGGGGCTGTGGTGCGTGAACCTGGGCTACGGCCGCCAGGACCTGGTCGACGCGGCAGCGGCGCAGATGCGCGAACTGCCGTATTACAACAGTTTTTTCCAGACCGCCCACCCGCCCGCGATTGAGCTGTCGCGCGTGCTGGGCGAGGTCGCGCCGGAGGGCTTCGACAAGGTCTTCTACACGGGCTCCGGCTCGGAGGCGAATGACACCGTCATCAAGATGGTGCGGCGCTACTGGGACCTGGTGGAGCAGCCGCAGCGGCGCGTGTTCATCAGCCGGCGCAATGCCTACCATGGCAGCACCGTGGCGGCCGCGACCCTGGGTGGCATGGCCCCGATGCACGACCAGCTGGGGCCGATGGTCAATTTCATCGAGCATATCGACCAGCCCTATCACTTTGGCCTGGGCGCGGGCATGGACCCGGACGAGTTTGGCCTGCGGCAGGCACGCCTGCTGGCCGAGAAGATCGAGGAAACCGGCCCGGAGAACGTCGCCGCGTTTATCGCCGAGCCGGTGCAGGGCGCCGGTGGCGTCATCATCCCGCCGGACAGCTACTGGCCGGAAATCCAGCGAATCTGCCGCGAGTTCGATGTCTTGCTGGTGGCCGACGAGGTCATTTGCGGCTTCGGCCGGCTGGGCGAGTGGTTCGGATCCCAGCGCCTGGGCATCGAGCCCGACTTAATGCCGTTCGCCAAGGGCGTGACCAGCGGCTACCTGCCCCTGGGCGGCGTGCTGGTCGGCCAGCGCGTCGGCGCGGTGCTGGGGCAACAGGGCGGCGAGTTCGCCCATGGCTTTACCTATTCCGGTCATCCGGCCGCCTGCGCGGTGGCCCTGGCGAACATCCGCGCGCTGCGTGACGAGGGTGTGATTGAGCGGGTCCGCGATGACGTTGGCCCCTGGTTTTCCGAGCGCTTTGCCACGCTGGCGGACCATCCGCTGGTGGGCCAGGCGCGCAGCATCGGGCTGGTGGGTGCGATTGAGCTGGTCCGTGACAAGGACAGCCTGGCGCGGTTCGACAAGGACCTGGGCGTGGGTGGCCGCTGTCGCGATGCCTGTTTCGCCCAGGGCCTGGTCATGCGGGCGGTCGGCGATTCGATGATCGTGGCGCCGCCGCTGGTAATGACCCGGGAGCAGGTCGGCGAACTGGTCGACAAGGCCTGGCGCAGCCTGGATATCACGGCGTCGTCGCTGGGTGTGACGGGTGGGGCCTAGGCCGTTGTCATCGCCACGGCCGCTGGTGGGCGTGGTCGCCGACCGCCGCATGGTCGGGCCGCATCCGTTCCACATGGCCGGCGAGAAATACCTGGCGGCGCTGGTGGATGGCGCCGGGGTCGACCCGGTGGTGTTGCCTTCGTTTGGCGAGGGGTTCGAGGTCGCGGGCCTGCTGGAACGGCTGGACGGCCTGTTGCTGACCGGCAGTCCGTCGAACGTGGCGCCGGCGCGATACGACGGGCCATCATCGGCGCCTGGCACGCTGCACGACCCCGAAAGGGATGTGGCCGCGTTCGACCTGGTGCCGGCGGCGCTGAAGATGGGGCTGCCGCTGCTGGCCATCTGTCGTGGCTTCCAGGAACTGAACGTGGCCATGGGTGGCAGCCTGCACCAGGCCGTGCATGAGCGCCCCGGCGCGCTGGTCCACCACGAGGATTACGACGCGCCGGTGGAGGTGCAGTATGGCCCGGCGCACGAGGTCAGTTTCGTCGAGGGCGGCTTGCTGCGGGAACTGACGGGCCAGGCCACGGCAACGGTCAATTCGCTGCATTCTCAGGGGGTCGACCGGCTGGGACAGGGCCTGCGCGTGGAGGCGCTGGCGCCGGACGGCCTGGTCGAGGCCTTCGTGGTGGCCGATGCACCCGGCTTCACACTGGGCGTACAATGGCATCCGGAGTGGAAAGTCACGGCGAGCACCGTGTCGATGGCCCTGTTTGGGGCTTTCGGCGACGCGTGCAGGGCTTTCTCCGAACAGGTTCACAAAGGGTAGCTGGCCGGCTCGGGCCAGTGAAACGGACACTATGAACTGGATTCAACGCAGGGGTTACGTTTCCAAGACACCATTCTCCGACGGGGTGCTGGGCCTGTTCGATGGCCTGGACAGCGCCCTGTGGTGCTACGGCTTTGCCACCATCCTCTTTGCCGGGTCGATGACGGCCTACCTGCCGGTGGCGGTCATGGCGATCCTGGTGGGCTGGGGGCTGTTGGCGATCTTCGTTGCCCTCACCAGCGGCCTGAACGTGCACGTCACCAATATCGACGAGCAGGCCGTGGTCATCCTGGCCGGGTTGGGTGTGAGCCTGGTGGCGGCCAAGGGCGGTGCCGGGCCGGAATCGCTGGCGACCCTGCTGGCGCTGACGTCCGTTTCTGCCGTACTGGTGGCGGTGGGTTTCCTGGTCGCGGGGCGGTTTCGGGCCGCGCGGGTGCTGGAGTTACTGCCGTTCCCCGTCATCTGCGGCTTCATGGCCGGCGTGGCCTGGCTGCTGGTCAATGCGGCCGTGCTGGTGACCGTGGACGTGCCGATTTCTTCCGCCCTGCCGGAAAAGCTCGCCGTGGGCGAGGACCTGGCCAAGTTGCTGGCGGCCCTGGGCTGCGGCGTGTTCCTGTCGGTGTTCGTTGGCCGCGTGCGGCGCGTCTGGGCGTTCCCGGCCGCAGCGCTGCTGATCTTCATCGGCTTCTACGCGGTCACGCGCTGGCTGGGCATGGACCAGCAGGCCCTGCTGGCTGGCGGCTGGCTGTTTGATGTGTCCGGCAACGGCAGCAGCGTCATGGAAACGCTTGCCGGCCTGTCGTTCTCGGATATCGACTTCGGCTTTATCCTGGGTTCGCTGCCTGAACTGCTGACCATCGTGTTCCTGGCGCTGCTGAGCGCGTCGATGTCGCTGACCGCGCTGTCGTCTTCGCAGAAGGTCGATGTCGACGGTTCCGCCGAAATCGAGGGCCAGGGCCTGGGTAACCTGCTCTGTGCCGTGGTGGCCTGCCCGCCGGGGTATACCGATGTCGCCGGCTCGTCAATCTATGCGCGCTTTGGCGTTTCCAGCCGCTGGGTCGGCCTGGTCTCCGGCATCGTCTGCCTGCTGATCGCCGCGTTCGGCGGCCAGCTGATCAGCTACCTGCCCAAGGTGCTGGTGGGCGCGACCATTTTCCTGTTTGCCTACCAGCTGGCCTACGAGTGGCTGTTCCAGCGTATCCGCGGCTTCCAGCCGGTGGATTTCCTGGTGGTATGCATCATCCTGGCCATGGTGATCTTTGTCGGCTTCATGGTCGGCATTGTCACCGGCATCGTGCTGACGCTGGTGCTGTTCGTGCTGCGCTACAGCATGATCAGCGCCATTCACGGCCGTTATACGCTGCGCGAATACCGCAGCTCGGTGGAGCGGCCGCCGTCGGTCAACCTGGCGCTGGACCGGGTCGGTCGCGGTTCGCTGGTGTACACGCTGCGCGGTTTCCTGTTCTTTGGCACCGCCAACCATGTGTTCCAGCGTATCAAGGAAGACCTGGCGGATGAGAACGAGGAACACCTGGCCGTGCTGCTCGATTTCAAGCGGGTCACGGGCATCGATATCTCTGCATTGAATACCTTTGTCCAGGTCAGGCAGTTCTGCGAGGATCGCGGCATCCAGTTGCTGTACTCCGATGTACCGATGGCCAGCCAGTTCCAGATCTCCTCGCTGAACGCGGTGAGCCTGGAGGAAGACAGCCCGTTGTTCTTCGAGGACATGGATTACGCCGTCGAATACATCGAGGAACTGGTGCTGCGCCATGCCGACCCCAGCGCCATCCGCATGACGGTACGTGAACAGCTCGAGCAGATCCTGGAGTCCGAGGACCGCATCGAGCTGATCATGCACGCGCTGCAGCGGGTGGAGTGCGCCGAGGGCGATTCCCTGTTCGCACAGGGCGACCGGGATAATGGCTTCTACATCCTGGAAAGCGGCGCGCTGTCGGCGTATATCGACCAGCACGGCGCCCAGCACCGGGTGAAGAAGTTCGGGCCGGGTTCGCTGATCGGCGAGCTGTCGATGTTCATTCCGGGCAAGCGGCGCACCGCGACGGTCACCGCCGACGCGCCCTCGGTGCTGTATTTCATGTCTTCCGAGGTGCTCAGCGCGGCGGACCTGCGGGACTCGCGGCTGGCGGCCGCGGTCAACGAGCTTATTGCCCGGGCGCTGGGCATGCGCATCGACTACATGAACCAGCGCCTGATGCTGGAACTGGACTGACCGGGTTGCTGTTCCGCGCGTTCAAATACACCATCTACCTGCTGCTGGCGATCAACATCGTCCTGTTCTTCCAGGAGGACTACCTGGCGGCGCGCGAAACCTTCGGTTCCAACATTGGCTGGGGCAATTTCGTCGAGGCGTTCTCGGCGACCATCGACACGGCCGCGTGGGTGGTGCTGCTGTTGCTGTTCGAACTGGAGACCGCGGTCATTTCCGATGAGCGCCTGCGCGGCGGCCTGAAATGGCTGCTGATGGCCGTTCGATCCATCTGTTACGTGTTTATCGGCTGGGCGTTCTGGGGCTACCTGGGCAAGCTGGGGCTGGTCAGTGGCCACGAGCCCTTTGTCATCGCCAATGTCTGCGAGCTGGTCGGCACCGGTTTTACCTGGCTGTCCGACCTGGACGAGTACCTGCCGATTGACGCGGCAGCCTGCGCGGCGCTGTCGGGCAGCGATCTGGTTAGGATCAATGGCACCCAGATTATTGGCACACCCGATGCCGCGGCGGCAGCCGTGCGCCTGGCCTGGGTCGATGTGATCAACGCGGGCGACTGGATCATCATCGTACTGATGCTGGAAGTGGAGGTGCTGCTGCAACTGCGCGGCCGCCTGACCGAGGCATTGATGCGGGCGTCCAAGCTGGTCAAGGGCGTGCTCTACGCCATCCTGTTCGCCGCGGCGGCCTACTGGGGGGTGCTGGGGGACTTCCTGGACTTCTGGGATGCCTTCCTGTGGCTGGTCGCCTTCATCTTTATCGAGATGAATATCTTCAAGTGGCAGGCCGAGACCGCCGAGGAGGCCGAACCCGGCCTCCCCGTCGAAGCATCGTCTTAACCTTCTTATAAGGCCTTACTTCAGCTGCGTCCACAGGTGGGTGTACACCAGCGCCAGCCGGTAGGCCAGCTGGTCATTGGTGCTGGAGCCGCCATGGCCGCCTTCCAGGTTCTCGTAGTACCAGATCTCCTGGCCCATGTCCTGCATCTTCGCCGCCATCTTGCGGGCATGGCCGGGATGCACGCGGTCGTCACGGGTGGAGGTGTAGAACAGCGTGGCCGGGTAATCGACGTCGGCCTCCAGGTTCTGGTACGGCGAGTATTTTGAGATGTAGGCCCATTCTTCCGGCTTGTCCGGGTCGCCAAACTCGGCCATCCAGCTCGCCCCTGCCAGCAGCTTGTGATAGCGCTTCATGTCCAGCAGCGGCACGCCGCAGATCACCGCGCCGTACTTGCCGGGGTTGCGGGTCATCAGGGCGCCAACCAGCAGTCCGCCGTTGGAGCGGCCCTCGATGCCCAGGTGTTCGGGGGCGGTGATGCCGCGCTCAAACAGGTCGTCGGCGATGGCCTCGAAGTCCTCGAAGGCCTTTTCGCGGTTCTGTTTCAGCGCCGCCGCGTGCCAGGCCGGGCCAAACTCGCCGCCACCGCGGATGTTGGCCAGCACGAACACACCGCCGCGCTCCAGCCACATCTTGCCGTAGGCGCCGTACAGGTTCTCGTACGAGCCGGAGTAGGACGGCGTCAGCGCGTTGCGGAAGCCGCCGTAGGAGAAGATATGGGTCGGGTTGCTGCCGTCCAGCTCGATGTCTTTCGCCGCCACCACGAAGTAGGGTACGCGGGTGCCGTCGGCGGAGGTGGCGAAATACTGCTCGGTGCGGAACAGGTCACCGTCGAAGGTCGGCTCCTGCTGCGCCACGGACTGCGGTTGCCAGGCGCCGGCCGCGGCGTAGTACAGCGTTGGTGGCGTGGTGAACGACTCGTAGCGGGCGAAGAAGTTGCCGGTCTCGCTGTCGCTGGTGACGATTTCCAGCGCGCCGTCATCGGGGAAGGGCTCGAGCTTGCGCTGCCACTGGCCCTCGGGGCCCGGCGTGAGCCGGTAGATCTTGCCGCGCACGTTGTCGAGCACGGTGACCAGGATGTCGTTGTCGTTGATGGTGATGCCCTCAACGACGGTGGTGTCGTCCGGCGCGACCAGTACCTCGATGTCACCGGTGCCGCCCGGGACCAGCGCACCGGTATCGGCAATCAGCGAGGCACCCTGCGGCAGCGTTTCGCCGTTGCGCTCCCAGTCTTCCTGCAGGCGGATGACCAGCCGGCCCTGGAACAGGCCGCCGACCTGCGCGCTGGCGGGCAGGTCCAGCCTGACCAGGCCGTCGTCGCCCAGGATGCGGTACTCACCGGTCCAGAACGTGCGGCCTTCGCGCACCAGGTCAACGTCGCCGGCCGGCGAGCGCAGGCGGGTGCCGAAGGCGGAGACCGAATCGGCGTTGCCCTCGTACAGCGTTTCCGCCTGCTCCAGCGGCGTGCCGCGCTGCCAGCGCTTGACGATGCGCGGGTAGCCGGACGAGGTCATCGAGCCCTCACCGAAATCGGTGGACACGAACAGCGTGTCCTGGTCGATCCAGCTGGCGCCGCCCTTGGACAGCGGCAGGGTGAAACCGTCGGCCTTGAAGGTCTTGCTGACCGCGTTGAACTCGCGGGTGACGATGGCGTCGCCGCCACCGGGTGACAGCCGCGCCAGGCAGAACTCGGGCTGTTTCGGCAGGCAGTCCAGGCCCTTGTAGACCCATTTCTCACCCTCGGCTTCGCTGAGCGCGTCGATGTCGATGACGGTCTCCCAGGCCGGGTTGTCGCTGGAGAACTCGTCCAGCGTGGTGCGCCGCAGCACGCCGCGCGGGTTGTCCGGCCCGCGCCAGAAGTTGTAGATCTTCTCGCCCTTCTGCTCGATGGCCGGCAGACGCGATTCAGAGTTTAGTGCCGCCAGGGCCTCGGCCTGCAGTTCGGTGAACAGCGGGCTGGTCTCCAGCCGCTCCGCGGTGTCCGCGTTCTCGGCGCGAACCCAGTCGAGGGCCTTCGGGTCATCGACGCCCTCGAGCCACAGCCAGGGGTCGTCCTGGGCATGGGACTGCGGTGCGATGGAGAGACTGGCGGCGAGGGCGATCGACAGGGTCGTGATCGTGTTGTGCATGTTGTTTTCCCGGTATTCGTGGTGCCCGGTGGGCCGGGCGAACGCCGCATTATATCGTCACGACTGCGTTACCATGGCCTCCAGGAAGTCACGGTTGACGCGGACGGTCGCATGAACGATTCCCTTGATCGCTATCACCGGCAGATGCTGCTGCCGGGCCTGGACCGGGCGGCGCAGCAGCGCCTGGCCGGCGCCACGGTCATGATCATGGGTTGCGGCGCGCTGGGCACCGTCGCGGCCGACGGCCTGGCCAGGGCCGGCGTCGGCCACCTGGTGATCGTCGACCGCGATTTCGTCGAGCTGACCAACCTGCAGCGCCAGGTGCTGTTCGATGAGCAGGATGTGGCCGACGCACTCCCCAAGGCCGAGGCGGCCAGGCGCAAGCTGGCGCGTATCAATTCTTCGGTAAAAGTCACGGCCGTGGTCGACGACCTGAATGCCGCCAGTTTTGCCCGCCACGCCGCCGGCGCGGACCTGCTGGTCGACGGCCTGGACAATTTTGAGGCGCGATACCTGGCCAATGACTACGCGGTGCGCGAAGGCCTGCCGTATTTCTATGCCGGCGCCGTCGGCACCGAGGGCATGGCGGCCACCATCCTGCCGGGGCAGACCCCGTGCCTGCGCTGCCTGTTTGGCCCGCCACCGCCACCAGGGCAGGGCGCCACCTGCGATACCGTGGGCGTGCTGGGCCCGGCCGTGTCCATCATCGCGGCGTTCCAGGTGGCCGAGGTGATCAAGTGGCTGGCCGGCGCCCACGAGCGCCTGCGGCGCGGCCTGCTGACGCTCGACCTGTGGGATAACCGCCTGCTTCAACTGGACGCGGCGGACGCACCGGACAGCGATTGTCCGTGTTGCAGCGGCCGTCGTTTCGACTATCTTGAAGGTGACGCCGGCGCTTCGGCCACCAGCCTGTGCGGCCGCGACGCGGTGCAGCTCAGGCCCCGACCGGCCGGGGCGGCCATCGACCTGGCCGCACTGGCCGGGCACCTGGGCAAGCATGGGCCTGTAAAGGTGAATGATTTCATGCTGCGCGCCGAGCTCGGCGACCGCGGCAAGGTGTTCGAACTGAGCCTGTTTCCGGACGGGCGCGCCATCATCAAGGGCACGGACGACGCCAGTGAGGCGCGCGCCGTCTACGCCAAGTACGTCGGGAGCTGATCCCGGCCAGGGAGGAGTGACATGCCAGCCGTCAGAGTACTCGCCGGAACCCGCAAGGGCCTGTTCATCCTGGAAAGCGACGATCGCGAGAACTGGTCGGTCTCCGGCCCGCATTTCGCCGGGTGGGAGGTCTACCACGCCAAGGGCTCGCCCGTGGACACCGACCGCATCTACGTGTCGCAGACCAGCAGCTGGTTCGGCCAGGTCATCCAGCGTTCCGACGACGGCGGCAAGACCTGGTTCACGCCCGGCTCGCAGGGCGGCGACCTGGTGGACGAGCAGGGCATGCCCACCGGCGAGAGCAACAAGTTCGTCTACGACGACAGCGATGAAACCGGCCGGCCTCTGACCACGCACCAACATTACGACGGCACCCAGAAGCCCTGGGTGTTCGCCCGGGTCTGGCACCTGGAGCCGTCGCTGGACGACCCCGATACCGTTTACGCGGGTGTCGAGGACGCCGCGCTGTTCAGGACCACCGACGGCGGTGCCAGCTGGCGAGAGCTGCCGGCGCTGCGCGGTCACGAATCCGGCCCCGGCTGGCAGCCCGGTGCGGGCGGTCTGTGCCTGCACACCATCGTTATCGACCCGCAGAACCCGCAAAGGCTGTTCACCGCCATTTCCGCCGCCGGTGCTTTCCGCAGCGAGGACGGCGGCGAGAGCTGGACGCCGATCAACCACGGCCTGGTCAGTGAGTACATTCCAGACCCCACCGCCGAGGTCGGCCACTGCGTGCACCGCATCGCCATTCACCCGACGAAGCCCGACACGCTGTTCATGCAAAAACACTGGGACGTGATGCGCTCGGACGATGGCGGCGAGAACTGGCGCGAGGTGAGCGGCGACCTGCCCAGCGATTTCGGCTTTCCCATTGCCGTGCACCCGCATGAGCCCGAGACCATTTACGTGGTGCCCATCAAGAGCGACTTCGAGCACTACCCGCCCGAGGGCAAGCTGCGCGTCTACCGCTCGCGCACCGGCGGCGAGGACTGGGAAGCGCTGACCGACGGCCTGCCGCAGGAAAACTGCTACGTGAACATCCTGCGCGACGCCATGGCCGTGGATGAGTGCGACGATGCCGGCATCTACTTCGGCACCACCGGCGGCCAGGTCTACGTCTCGCCCGACGGCGGTGACCACTGGCACGCCGCCGTGCGTGACCTGCCACCCGTGCTGTCGGTGGAAGTGCAGACGCTGAAATGAGGGTGGTTGTGTGAGCGACGAAACCGCCGCGGTGCGGGTGACCTTGCCGCACCACCTGCGCATGCTGTCCGGTGCCGGCGCAGAGGTCACACTGGACGTGTCACCACCGGTGAGCGTCGCTTCCGTGCTTGATGCGCTGGAGGCGCGCTACCCCATGCTGCGTGGCATGGTGCGCGAGCACGTGAGTGGCGAGCGGCGCGCCAAGGTACGCTTTTTCGCCTGTCGCCAGGATGTCACCCACCTGCCGCTGGACACGGCGCTGCCGGCCGCGGTGGCTAATGGCGATGAGCCATTGATGATTATTGCGGCGATATCCGGCGGGTAGTCTGGGCGGGTGATTTGCTTACAGCATTTCGAGATGAGTGCTTATGGGCAACTCGTTGGGCCTCGTCTACTCTTGGAATGAACCCGAGCGAAGGCACTAAACCGTGGACTTTGAAGACAACATCCCAGAAGGCACGCGGGCATTGCGTGCCGGGTGGTTCGACGACTATCGACCCGATGATGATGAAGATGCCTGGGAGGACGGCATCGACTTGGATGATACAGAAGACTGGGACTGGTAGAGCGCAGGTCCGTTTCTTGTCGTTGAGGTCATGACGAAGAAAAAGACTACATAGAACACAGTATTGATTAAATATACTGTGAGCGTATAATCATGGCTTCGATCAAGTACCACAGACGGGCGGTTAAGGGGCTCAGGTCCTTACCCATTCGCGATCGAAAGAAATTGCTGGTTGCCCTAGCCGATATCGCCGATGGTCGGACCAAGGGTAAAGACATCGTCAACCTGAAGGGGCGTGAAGGGTTTCGCTACCGCCAAGGTCGATATCGTGCGATCTACCGCCTGGATGACGTCGGCAATCAACTCATCATCATGGTCGTAATGGATGTCGGGCCTCGTGGAGGTATATACCAATGAACGCTGTCGTCAGTTATTTCACTACGCCAAATGGCGATGAAATGGCCATGCTGCCGCGTGCCGAGCTTGAGCGACTGACGGCTTTGGCCGAAGAGGCCGAGGACATTCGCGCGTTCGATGAAGCGACTGCAGCGCTGGATAGTGGCGAGGATGAACTGCTGCCCGCGGACTTCGTTGAAAGGCTCTTGAACGCGCACAGCCCTTTACGCGAATGGCGTAAGCATCGCGGAATGACCCAGGCAGCGTTGGCGAAGGCTTCCGGGGTCCGCCAGGCCACGATTTCGACGCTGGAATCCCGCGGTGCCAATAGCGAGCCGGCGTACAAAACGGTACGCGCGTTGGCGGGTGCGTTAGGGGTTGATCCGGAAGACCTGATCTGAAAAATGGTGGGCGATACTGGGATCGAACCAGTGACCTCTGCAATGTGACTGCGTTTTATACCCCTTTTAAATCAATCGTCTAACGCATATCTTGTTGTTTTATTTATAGACGTTTTCTTCAGTTAATTGCGGTTATAATGCCAAAGGATTTACAGCGGATTTACGAATAAACCCAATAGCTGGCAGAGTGGTGGCAAGTTGTACGTAAACCGAGTCACAGAATTCGAAGAATCAATTGCGGTTATTCTCGCTCAGTTGGCACACCACATTCACCCTAAAGTGGTTGCCACAATTCAAGAGAGGAATGAGGAGCAAAGGGAGTTCTTTGAATCTCTTTTTGGAGATCGGGTTCCTACCAAAGACTATTTGTTCCCAGGTTCAGCATGTGTATTTCCGGGAGTGAAACGTTACGTAAGTGGTGTAGGAAATAGGAGAAAGTACAACCCTGAATTTAAAGCGATTATTGATGACAACGTTTTTCCTCGTCACATCTGGTGCTTCCTAACGGGTGACAAAATTTACTCGGGTCCCTCATGGAAAGATCTGGGTCTTTCTGAATTCGAGCTTGCTCACGTGTTTTCACACAAGGAAAGTGAGCTAGGTACAGAACGTCAGTTCTTCAGAGAATTTGACGCCAAAATGTTGCCGTCTGGGGATTTTTCGTGTGCTTGCAATGTCGTGCTCTTACCAAAAGGCACGATACGGCCCACGGACAACTCCATGGTACTGAAAGCAGTCTTCTACAAGCGGTACATAGATCTGTACGGGGAGTCACCACTTCAAGGGCGTTCTGATTTTCGGCATGATCTGGTCCCGAGTTGGTATGAGCAATTGAGTTGGAACGATCCGTATCTTCCAGTTGATTGGGAGTCAAAGGTTGAGCGACTTTTGGATTACAGAACTCGAAGAATCACACGCTTAATGAATCAAGATGGCAGTCGTTAAGCCTCTCTTGGTCCCAACCTGCTCAGGCAGCACACACCTCATTTCATGAAAAAGCTACTTAGTCAGGGATTGGCAGAACGCTCCAAGCCCGATGATAAGCCCTACCAGATCCATGACACAGCAATCCCAGGATTGGTGCTTCGCGTACAGCCAACGGGGACCAAAGTTTGGAAGTTGATCCAGAAACGAAAGCCGCAAACTTTGGGAAGAATGCCCGTCATGACCTTTGCCATGGCGAAGGCTCAAGCCGAGAGAATTTTACGGGGCGAAGCAGATCAACCTAGTCGAGTACCAATGACGTTTGATTCGTTCCTGGAGAAGCATTATGAGCCGTTCGTTAGGGCTAACCATGCCAACCCAGATGACACCCTCAATCGTCTTTATCGTTTTAGGTTTGGCGAAAAGCTGTTGGAGGAGATAAAACTGGCGGACATTGAAACGTGGCGTACTAAACGGCAGCAGGATGGTCGGGCGGCAACGACGATTAATCGTGATACCGGTGCGTTAGGAGCGGCATTTTCGAAGGCAGTTGAGTGGGATTTATTGGGTGTGCATCCAATGGCCAAGTTCAAAGCCCTTCGGGTCGATAAACTCAGGAAGCCCCGGAGCCTGGGGCCGAATGAAGAGGCTGCTCTTTACGCAGCTCTCAGTGCTCGAGACGAATATAAGCGTACATCGCGTCAGTCAGCTAACAAGTGGCGGAAGGAGCGTAACTACCAAGCAATGCCCGATTTGGGAGCCTACTGCGACAGACTAACTCCGATGGTGATGCTGGCTATCAATACGGGATTGCGACGTGGAGAACTGTGGAACCTGAAATGGGGTGATGTGGATTTTCGCGAAAAAATGCTCACTGTTCATGGACTAGGCGCAAAGTCGGGGCAGACTCGTCACGTTCCACTCAATGCCGTAGCTTTTGAAACGATAAACATACATCGCGGAGAGGCCAATCCCGGTGCTAATGAGTTGGTGTTTGGGAAGCATGAGTTCATTAAGACCTGGAACCGTGTACTGAGAAAGGCCGGGATTCAGAACTTCCGGTTTCATGATCTTCGTCATACCTTCGCTTCCAAGCTGGTGTCGGCCGGTGTTCCACTAAACACAGTTAGAGAATTGATGGGCCACAGCAATCTTGAAATGACCCTGATCTACGCTCATTTGGCACCAGAAAACCTCCGTGACGCGGTGGACAAGATATGACCAGCCGATCACAGGAAATGATCAAGTGGATGGTCGAGAATGGTTACTCGCCCAAATTGGAGCGAGAAGCAATTGAGAGATTCATTGACGGCACTTTGAAGGAAGAGGTTGTCCGTCACGAAGATGCTTTACAGGTGGCGGTTCTGCTTGCTGCGTTAGTGCAAGGAACTAAAGCCGGTGATGATATGAATGTTGAGTTACGTCAAATACTGCAACTTCGTAAAGATAGTTCGGGAAAATTTAATTTTGATCCCAAAACGGAATACCCAGGGACTTTGGCCTACGAGATTGTGAAACAGCACCTTCGCGGCGAAATAAAGCGTGTTGAGGCCGTTGAAAGATTTGCGATGGAAGTATTCGGGGATAAATCGGATTTTCCTGACACTCGCACGATAGAGAGGTGGATAGATGTTATGAAGCCTCGAGTCGGGAAGGACCTTGAACGGCTTGATAGTGCGCTATCTTCGTGGGAACAACTCAAGAATCAGAGAACCAAAAATAGTGACAATTAATGGGGCTGGTTTTTGTCTTATTGAACGGTTAACAACATGAATAAATTGGTACTCCCAAGTACAGATTGGAGTATCAAAATGAAAGATCGTAAAACCCAAGATTTCACAGTTCAGGAAGCAAGTGCCTTTTTCAGGGTCACTCCCCCAACAATTTATGCATTGATCAATAAAGGTCAGCTTAAAAGCTACCTGGTTGGACGATCCAGAAGAATTACTTCGGAATCCGTTGAGCAGGTTCGTAAGGCAGGTCAGTGATAAACCCGGCAGCCGTAATGGCATACCGGGGTCAACTACTGATCAATTGGATGCTGATCAGTTTCGATCATAGCAATCTCGATATGTTTTTACGGCTGCCTCCATGCAAGGAGACAGCAAGATGTTCGAATTACAATCTATTGAAATTCAAAACCGGCAAATAGCCCCTTCTAAGGATATTTCTTCCTTTTGCGGGGCCGATGCTCAGAATCTCGACCAAACTCGAGAAGACAATCCAGTTAGCCGCAATTTGGCGCTAATTTCCCAAGGCAAACGATCAATGAGAGCTGCAATAAATGCAATGTGTGCTCATTGCGTTGGTTGTACTGCTAGTGATCAGGGTGAGGCGTTTGAAGACTGGATTGAGCCAGGGTTCCGAAAAGAAATCAGGCAATGTTCAGCCTTCCACTGTGCTTTGTGGGTATTTCGCCCTTTTCAGAGGAAAGAGTAATGAACCAGGACTATAAAATTAACTATGTGGATCTGGTTATCCATGCGGATATCCCATCTCCAACCATGAAGCATATCCTTTTGACGATCGCTGCTTTAGCGAACGAGAACGGCAAATGTCGGCCTAGTATTAGTCGGCTTGCAAAGCTGACAGGTTTCGACAAAAGAACGATTACTCGAAATCTTAGAAAGCTTGAGAATGGGGGCTGGCTGGATATTGACCGTGTGGGAACACAGTTTCATAGAGAAACGAGTTTCTACGAACTGAATCTATTAAAGCTCCAAACCGAAAAAAATTCAGTTCAAGGTAGGGGTTCTAAGCCCCTACCTGGGGCGCAGAGTCCCCACCTGGGCGGCACAGAGTCAGTCAATACTAAAGACACTAATAATGATGAAAATAGGAAATTTGAAAATAGCTATATTGAAATAGATAGTTTGTTTAGATGAAGGAGTAGTAAAGAGATTTAAGAGGGGTTGGTTCTATCTATGCTTACATTTAAATTTCTAGTACTTAAGATCTAAAACCCTGAGGCCAGAAATAAACCCAAGTTGGGAAAAGGCTAGCCAGTCGATTTACACATAATCGTGATTATGCGGCGAAGCGGACGGTGCCGAAGGCACTGCGAATAATCCGCGATTATGTTGAATCGATAGGCGGGTTAAGGCCATGGCGGGTGGCGTAAGTGAAGGCCAGATTTAGGAACCAGTTTTTACAGCCGGGGGGGGGGGAGGTTTGAACTTGGTTCTTGGATTTCGAAGTTACTAAACCCGTAGGTAGGTTTGTAAATCTCTGTGACCCACCATGATAAATTGTCAGGTCCGGGTTTTTACGACTCGACTTATGTAATCCGAAGCTTTTCGCCTTACGTATTCATTTCCGAGTTCGGCAGCCTTGCGTAGCCAGTTGAGCGCCTCCGATTGGCTCTGATTTACACCCAAGCCTTCATAATAGGCTTTGCCAAGTTTAAATTGGGCCGCTGCAAATCCTTGGTCAGCGGCCTTCCGAAACCACCTAGCGGCGAGCTCGTAGTCCTGGGAGTCGTCAAAAGGGATCGAGTAGTGAACACCGAGAAAATACTGAGCATTGGCTAGGCCCATCTCCGCCGCTCTCTCCATTGTGGCCAATGCCGCTGTGGAGTCTCTGGAATCGAGTGATCTTGCAAGTTCATACAACCTCATTGGATCTTCTTCTTCGGCAGCCTGTCGCTGTAGCTCCTCAATCGGAACCTCTTCTTCTCTCTTGCGTGGGCGTTTCTCAGCAGCACGAACTCCTGCGCCAACAATGAAGGCACCAGCTAATACTCCGCCCCATCGGATGATCCACCACAATATGAGGAATCCAATGACGGCAAAGAAGCTTTCGGGCTGGACGACTCCAAATGCAATGGTTCCAGAGATGATCCACCAGACGACAGCGGCAATTTGCATCATTGTAATTTCCTCCTGCTCAATTTTAAGTCTGGATCAGTCGGTTCAAGCGTGGTCGCCTCCTTGGACGCTCCAATCTGATGGTTAGTTGTTATCACCAAGAGAGGCCCTACAGGGGCCCAGAATCGCGTTGCTTCAATTCCGGCCACACTATTCGCTCAATCCTCTTCTATCGCCTCCGGCGGCGTTTGGTACATCGTCAGTGACTTCACGACACCAAAGTATGGCTGCTGGTAATTCATCGCCTCGTTTCTAGTATCAGCACTTCCCCGTGGTTGATGTGTACCATTTTTCAAAAAAGCTCCTTCTACAGAGAGGTGCTTCGACTATTACAAATTGGCTCGAACTGATGCCTTCAGTACCTAATTAAAACATTCTCGTATAACCTTCGTAACCAGCTAATGTTGATGATATTTTGGAATCTAGATTTGCGATTATGTTGAATCGACTGGCGGGTCATGTGGATCAACTTTGTAATTGAAAGTCGGCGAAAAGAACTGATTGGATAAACTTATGGAGCAAAGGGGCGGGCAATGCTCCTTTGTGATGGCGTATTTTTCAATGACTACTTCCCAAGTTTGTTGGGTTAACTTTGACTGCCCCGAATAATTCTATCGTTCAATTACGATTTGTATTTCGATCTTGATTTCAACTGGATTTAAAGGTGGCTCATCTTGATCTTATTCATGTTGAGGTGTGGAAATGACAACTCAATGGACTGTTTAGAATTTGTGTTTGAGTCAAGAATTAGAGCTGAGTGGATGAAAGAAAAGTTGAGTTACTAATAGATGTCTGGCCCAAAAATCTCAGAATCTCAAATCATTGGGAACAAGGGGTATCAAGCATTCATTGCGAATCGCCCAGAGACCTGGATTGTGCAAGATATGTCCGGGGATTCAGATTTTGGCTATGACATATTTCTTCAATATTATGAAGATGGAAGGATGAAGCTCCCGTTCCATGCCCAATTAAAGTCGAGCACAAAATGTTCGAAGTTGCATGGAGATGGTGCCTACTACTCAGAGTCCCTTTATGGAAGCACGCTAAATTACTTTCGCAAATCAGGTTGGCCAATTCTGCTCATCTATGCCGATTTAAGCGATAACGTTCCAGCTAAAGATTCGAAAGTTTTTTATTCGTGGATTCATGAAGAATTCGAAGAAAAACTGGATGGAAAATCAGAGTTTAAAGATGAGAGTTCGTACACATTTCGTATTCCGGTATCTAATCAGCTGACTCCAGAAACAGATATTTCCAGTTTCGCTACCAGACAAGTTAGTACCAACATCGCAGTTGCAAAGCTAATAAAAATTTCAAAGCAGAAGCTTGGCAGTGAGAACCCAAATCAGGAAGGACAGTTTTTTAGTGGTCTAGCGATACTTGCTCAGCGGTTAGAGGGCTCAACAATCGCTCAGATTGCTAACGAAGAAATCCCGGATCTCGTCCAGAAAGAAGCTTTCGCTTCGGAGCTTCATGAAATCAAGAGCTCGATTGACAATGGCCGCCCTGATCGGGCATTGGAGCAAATCGAACACTTGGAGTTAGAAACAGAAGGGGGTGCAGAAGCACTAAAAGCGCGTATTCAGTTTCTAAAAGGCAGAGCATTTGCATTTAAAGGAATCGAGGAAGCAGCTCTCGCTTGTTATCAAATGGCCTTAAGTTTTGATGTCACAAACGAGCAATATGCGGTTGCTGTTTACGAGTCAGAAATACGGGCTTCTGGGGACCCAATTAACGATGGAACAATATGTCGAATTTTGGAGGATCTAGAGGGCACTAATTCTGGAAAGCTTGCTTTGTTGAAGGCACGGCTTTTGGCTAGCAAGGATAGGTTTGAAGAAGCACATTCGATATTAGGTGAATCTTCATGTGGGGAAACTGTTGTAACAAGAGGGATTGTTTGTTTTCAGGAGGGCAATTATTCGGAATCAGCTCGCATTCTTAATCGGGCTATAGCTGATGGTTATCTCTCAGAAAGACAACAGTTGTTGGCAGAAATTTTTAGGTTGAAATCGACCGCTTATGAATTATTCGGAGAATATTATCAGGTATTAAAGCTAGGAAAATTTGACAAAAGCCTACAAAAGGCTGAAGCAAGAGAGCTTTGGGGATGGTTGGTTCATTGTTTGCAACATTTGGAGCAGTCCGGTTGGCCGCCTAACAGTGAACTTGTAGTTGAGGTGCTTGCGAACATTTCGTCTGTAACTGCAAATCAGGCAGAAGCTCATACCTGGATATCAAGAATAAGGGACAGCCGGGGTGAGTCTGACCAGACAAATTCTGCATTAGCGCAAATTTCGTTTGAGCTGGGGCGGTTTGATGACGCAATTAAATTGCTCAAGAGCTTACCTCCCAACCGTATGCGAGCCTATAACTTGGCAGTGTGCTTTTACCAGGTAGGGGATCACACAAATCTAGTTGACATTGTAAAGAATGAAATATCAAACCAATTAGTAGAAGACTCTGATTTGCATGGTGGAGCGCTATGCGTTGGTGCTCTCGCGGCCCATAAGCTTTTTGAAGTTACTGATGAGCAAGAATTTGTTCATGAACTTCGTAAAGAAAACGATTGGCGTGAATACTTGCAACTATATGAGGCATTCAAGCGGATTGAGGATTCGCCACTAGAAAGGCACTCGATTCTTGTCGAATTGTGGGATGCGTACCAATTAGATAGAAGTGCATCAAGAATTGAAGAAAGCCTTTTGGCGAATCTCGATGCATCGCAAAAAGATCAAGCAGAAAAAATAATCCAAATCATTGCTTCTATAAAGGAAAGGAGGCATTTGCAGGAATTTGATGTTGTTAAATGGACACAGGCTTTAATCGAACTGGATCAGCTCGATGAGCTTTTGAAGGTAACTAGTCAAGCTATTTTAGATTTTGAAAAAAGCCTACATCTTCGCGCCATCCATGCGGTTGCTCTAGATCTTTCAGGTCAATCAATTCTGGCTCAAAAACTACTGGAAGACGTGCTGGCTTCGGATTTTTCTCCTGCATTCGTTCTAGAAGCCTATTCCTCGATTGCATATAGGTTTGGCGATACAGACCTTGCGCTAAAGACACTTAAAAGCCTGATTGAATCTACTTCAGATCCTCTTCAGAAAATTTATCTACTAAGGAATCGCTTCAATTTAGAACTGTTTTTGGGGGCAGGCAGTTCAAAATTAACAAGAATTGCTCTGAAAATTGGCGAGTTGGTTGATCCGAAGGATGAAGCCCAGGAGTCAATTTTTCTTCAGCTCTATTTGATGTCTGGCGTGACACGTGACGAAGAAGGCCAAAGCGTTGGGGCTGAGGCTTTTCAATCTCGATTGAGACAGTTTACTGAACGGTTTCCTGACTCTAAATCGCTGAGGTCCGCTGAAATGGACTTAGGCCCATCAGCCCCTAACATTGTTGAGCAGATCAACAGCGCAATCGGTCGGTCCGGAAGTTTTCAAAAGCTGAAGGAAAAATCTGCTCGTGAGTTGAGGTTTGGAGTGAAACTAGTTCCATTCATTGCAAGGCCAAGCGACTTTTTGTTCGAAATACCAGATGTGCTCTATTTATGGGAAGTAAGCAAGTACTCAAGTAAGGATGCAATTGAATATCACGTGCAAAACAGACTTGGGCTGGATAAGAACGAGATTGAATCAAAAAGTGTTGCCGGGGTGCCCTTACTCGATTTGCTAACGCTCATTATTGCTTTTGATCTAGGGGTTTTGGGGTTGATATTCGAGCTTTTCAGGAAAGTGGCAATTTCTAAAGCGACGATAATGTATTTGAGGCATTTGTCTCATCCCGTTTTCGGGAGTCAACTTTCTGAAAAATCTAAGGCAATAAGTGAAGAACTATTCAAACATCTAGTTCAGATTGACCAACCTTCGTCTTTGGCTGCTAAGGCCGGCATTGACGGGAACGTCGGCTATAACCTCCTTCAGGATGCCAAGGAACTCGTGAGTAGGCATGGCTACAGCTATATCTGCGAAGATGCTTTAGCAAGAATTTGGGTTTGTGAAGGAATTGATGGCAGTGTTTCATTCGATATTTCTGACATCCTGGTTTGGTGCTCAACAGAAAGGTTGGTTTCAGAAATAGAGCATGCTCAGTACATCGCAACACTTGCAAATTGGAATTTACGTGGGCTCTTATGCCGAGATAAAGAAGTGGTCGCTTTGGTTGGTGGTGCCCTAGCTGATTGGGATGGTCAATCGCGAGCCGAAGAACTCTTAATGTCAGATTCCTATTTTGTGAAAATGACAAATGCAATTTGGGACTTTACGCAACCTGCAGCATCGATTTTTGGCAGTGCGGCAAGATTGGGGAAAGAGCTGGCATCGCAAACTGGAATTGTTGATGGAGTCCTGGGCGCTTTTAATTCGGTATTTGTTGCAAAAGCAATTGTAAGACCTGACTCTAGATTCAGTGCGGTAGAGGCTGCATCGATGTTATTGATTTTGCAATGCCAAGGGCTCACTGCAGGAGATCCAGAGGTTAAGAAAATATGGAATGCATTTTCTTACGTGGTTGAGAGGGAGTTTGGCGAACGGATGGACCAGAACAAGTGGGAATCAGCAATTCGTGGTGTTGGCGGTATGATCGCTAAAGTGCAAGTTGGGAAACTGGATATAAGTTCACTTGAGGCCAGTGCGGCCGAAACGATTTTTGAAGTTGTTAAGTCGGGATTCACGAGTGACACGCATGACTATGAGTTACTAACTAAAGCATATACAGATGCTGTTACATATTATGTGCTCAATAACAGTGATGAAACTGTGCCGACATAAAATGCATTAGTACAAGGTTTTTGGAAAAGTGTGATTCTAAATTAGGGGTTCGATGTGCAGTCAAAGGTAACCGAAGAATCAAATGAACTTACGTATGACAAGTTCTTTAACAAACAACGAAGGGTAAGTATTCCACTTTTCCAAAGGCGCTATGTCTGGTCTAAAAAAAATCTAGACCAACTTTTAGATGACATATCGGCAATTCAAGATTCTCAGGACTCCGCTCGGTTCTTGGGAACTGTTGTCGCCGTTTCCCGACCGGGTTCATTCGGTGACTACGAAGAAGTTGAAGTTGTAGACGGCCAACAAAGACTCACAACTGTCTATCTATTCTTGGCGGCAATATCTGAGGTGCTCTGCGGCCTTAAAGCATACAAAGATGCAGAACGAATCGTTACTCGTTTTCTTATTTTCCAGGAAAGGGATCTCGAGCATACGACCACATTATTCCCCTCTCTCGAAGATCGAAACGAATTCCAGTACATCATGCAAATTTTGCGCGGAATTGCTGGGCTGTCTGAAGAACTGGACCCATTCGAGATTCGCCCTCCTTCAGTTGAAGGATTAGAGCCTCCGGAGTCAAGGCAGGAAATGCTAGCCCAATATTTCAGAATTCGACGACTCCTAAATGGGATGGTCGAAGATCTGGAAAGTGAGCAGGCTGCGATTGAGGAATTGAAGTCACTTACAGAAATCGTAACTACTCGTTTGACTTTTATATTTCTTAAATTGAGAGACCCTGCCAGCGCCCCTCTTATTTTTGAGAGTTTGAACGAAAAGGGTGTGAAAACGACCATTGGGGATTTGGTTCGAAATGAGATCTTTTCAAAAGTCTATGATGAACCGGCGAGGGCAAAATCGGTTTACTCCAACAACTGGCAACCTTTCTTCTCACGATTTAGTGGAAGCTTTGACGACTACCTTTTTCCGTACTGTCTCTGCCACGATCATACGGTCGCCAAATCAGATTGTTTTCAGGAGCTTCGAAAGCTTTGGAAGGATTTGGATGAGCCAGACGATGTCATAGCTGACTTGTCAAAGTACGCGGAAACGTTTCTGGCGCTTGAGCTAAGAAAAGAGGGTGTCCTTAACGAATGCCTTGATATTCGAGATGCTCTATACCGATTTCATGATGCAAATGTGCCTTCATCGGTTTTCCCGTTTGTGTTTTCTTGTGTAAAAGCGTTTCAAGAGAGTAAATGTTCCAAAGAAGACTTATTGGAAACTCTAAAAATTATCGAATCCTTTTTGATTAGAAGGGCCGTTTGTGGAATTGAGCCCACAGGGCTTCATGCTGTTTTTAAGACGTTGTGGTCTGACATCGGACGCAATGTTTCCCCTACAGAAGCTGCGAAAAAATTGAAATCGATTACCACTCAGGTATGGCCTGAAGATAGCGATGTTATTCATAGTGTGAAAACACGACCGCTATATAGATCGAGGGTGATTAGGTTTCTGCTTCACGAACTTGAGGTTTCTGATGGTGCAGACATGGCAGGGCTCGATTTTGAAATTGAGCACGTTATGCCACAGGCATTGACCAGTGAATGGAAAAACGAAACCGGGATAACGGAAGAGGAGCATGAAAGGTTAAAAGATACTCTGGGTAATCTGGTCACATTGTCCCAGCCCCTCAATCAGAAAGTTCGGCAATCTGTGTTTTCGAAGAAGAGACAGGAGTATCGGTTGAAATCAAAATTTGCATTGGCGAGATCGGTGGCCGATACCCATAACGAATGGACAAAAAGAACCATTGAAGTGCGTAATGAGCAAATCGGACTTTGGATTAATCAGACTTGGGCAAGAGATTGATTGTTGCTATGTGCGAGATTTTGACGGTAGGGCGAATAACTAGAGTGTTCTGAAATTAGTCGTTAGCTTTTGTGATGAGAGACAAAATTTCGGTAGGTTGTCTGCATCCAAAGTCTTAGTTCCGGGTTCCAGTCTCAATTATCGTGTGCCTTTGTGGCCAATGCTTAAGTGCAACATTTCCTTGTGCGAATCAAGCATGAGTACAGCACTTAGTTATTACTGTAACGAAATCAAGCTTTAGTCAGTTTGTAGCAAGTAACTATAAAGTAATTCGAGAGCCAAAATTTACAAGCCCACTAGTACTTTGTGGTTCGAACTGATAACGAAATTTACTTGATCGTTTTCAAGCACGAATATTCTAATTGGCATTCAAATTTAACCAGATCGAATATGACTTCCTGCTACCTGGAATTCGCACGAATGTGAAGATGAATCCGCCTATTGGGATTTACCATGGATTTACGACCCGACCTCAAGGGTGAGGCAGTCTTTGTAAGCTTTTGATTTTAATGGTGGGCGATACTGGGATCGAACCAGTGACCTCTGCAATGTGACTGCAGCGCTCTCCCAGCTGAGCTAATCGCCCTTCCAGCGGGCCGCATAAGGTACTTATTTGCGGCTCGGGAGTCAATCTTTTTCGGTGGGTTTCTCCACGGCGAATTGGGCCTTGACGCGGTCCCAGGAATCAAATGCCGCCTCGCGGCTGTCGTAGGCGAACAGGCCGCCGATGGTGCAGCGGTCGCCGGCCACCGTGATCGTGTCCATTCGCCCGCCACAGAGTTCCCAGTCGTTGCCGCCGATCGCGGCCACGGACGAAGTTCCGATGCCATCGCAGCGTCGATTGGTGACCGCGACGAAGTACTCATTCATTCGGCGCGAATCGATGCTGACGACACTGTCGGGGTCCAGGGTGCCGTATCCGTTGATGTCGCTGTTGTTGACGCAGGCGCGGCCGTCCTGGCCTGTTTCGGCCTTGAACGCGGCCAGGTAGTCGCTGGATGTGGGTTTCGAGGGCTGGTTCGTGCAGGCGCTGATGAGCGTGGCCGCGAACAACACGATGAACGTCTTCACTGAGTTCATGTCGGGGCTCCCGTCGGTGAACAGGCCCACCATTGTAGCAAGTGCCGGGTTTGCCGGTCCCGGGCGCATCTGGCAGGATGCGGGTATCCCTTGGCAGCCCGGTGGCCCGACGTGAGCACCGAATACCAAAGCTTCAGCGAGTTCTACCCGTTCTACCTGTCCGAGCATGAAAACCGCACCTGCCGGCGCCTGCATTTTGTCGGCACCAGCCTGGGCCTGTGCTGGTTCGTGGCGGCCGTTGTGCTGTTGAACCCCTGGTGCCTGCTCGGTGGCCTGGTGACCGGGTACGCCTTCGCCTGGGTCGGGCATTTCTTTTTCGAACACAACCGGCCTGCCACGTTTTCGCACCCGCTCTACAGCTTTGCCGGCGACTGGGTCATGTGGAAGGACATCCTGACCGGTCGCATCCGGTTCTGAGCGGCGCCGTTGCGAGCACTCAACCCCGAACGTGAGCAGGAGCAGGCGCGCGCGCTGGCGCGGATGAAGCGCGTGCCGCTGCTGTTGCTGTTGCTGATGGCGGCCCTGTTTGTCTTCACCCTGGGCCATCCCGCGCCGTGGGCGCCGTGGGTGCACGCGTTCGCCGAGGCGGGCATGGTGGGCGCGCTGGCGGACTGGTTCGCGGTGGTGGCGCTGTTCCGTCACCCGCTGGGCCTGCCGATTCCGCATACCGCGATCATTCCCCGGCGCAAGGATGAGCTGGGCGGGTCGATGTCGCGGTTCGTGGCCGACCATTTCCTCGAGCCCGGCGCCGTGCGCGCCAAGTTGCAGACCATCGACCTGGCCGGCTACACGGTCAGCTGGCTGAAGGGGCCGGGGGGGCAGGCCAAGGTGGTCGATTTTGCCGAGGCGCTGATCCGCTGGGCGCTGGATGCCCTTGACGAGCAGCGCGTGCGGAAATTCCTGGGCCGCCTGAGCCGTCGCCAGCTGGAAAAGGTCGACCTGGCGCCGCTACTGGGCCATACCCTGGATTGGCTGGTCCGTGGCGGCCGCCACCAGGACATGTTCACCCAGGTGTTGCGCCAGGCCATCGTGCTGCTCGATGAGCACCGCGACGCCATCCGCGGCAAGGTGCAGGAAGAGAGCCCCTGGTGGATTCCCGGTTTCGTCGATGACCGCATCCTGCGCAAGATGCTGGAGCGCATCGAGGCGCGCCTGTACGAGATCAGCCTGGACCCGGAGCATTCGATGCGCGTGCAGTTTGACCGCTGGGTAGGGCAGTTTGCCGAAGACCTGAAGACCTCGCCCGAGCACCGGGCCACCGGCGAACGTATCAAGCAGCAGCTGCTGGATAACAACGAGCTGCAGGACTACCTGTACCGGCTCTGGGCCGACCTGGCGGGGCGCCTGGAGGCGGACCTTGACGCCGACGAGTCGAAGGTGCGCGCCGAGATCGGCGGTTGGGTCGAGCGCCTGGCCGGCGAACTGGAGCGGGACCCGGACATCCAGGCGTGGATGAACGAGTGGCTGACCGAAACCGTGGTCACCCTGGTCAACAGCAACCGCGGCCAGATCGCCAGCCTGATCTCCGACACCGTGCAGACCTGGGATGGCCGCGACACCAGCCGCCGCGTGGAACTCGCGCTGGGGCGCGACCTGCAGTTCATCCGCATCAACGGCACGCTGGTGGGCGGGCTCGTCGGCCTCCTCATCCACGCTTTCGCGGGGTCGGTGGGGGGTTGGTGAATCGTGGGGCACGCTCGGGTACGTCCCTGTAACGCTCGGATGCGGCCATCCCTGGCCGCATACGGCCCCACGCTTCACCAACCCCCCACCGACCTCGGGAAGCATGAACCTCGAACCCGGGGATGATTCCGAGGTGGTGGCCGCCTGAAGTGCTTCCAGTCGCGGTGGTGGTGGGGTCCCTGCAGGACCGT
>NZ_VYXP01000009.1 GCF_008725655.1 Marinihelvus fidelis
TGGGGTCAGAGTCGACTCTGAGTCGACTCTGACCCCACTCTGACCCCCACTATTACCAGCCGCAGGCGCGGTCTTCGTTCTGCTCCTGCAGCCAGTCCATCAGCGGCGCGAAGTACTCGACCATGGCGGTGCCGTCCATCTGGCGGCTGCCGGTGAAGGCTTCCAGCGCTTCTGGCCAGGGCTTCGAGGCGCCCATTTCCAGCATGGCGTTGAAGCGCTCGCCGACTTCCTTCGAGCCGTAGACCGAGCACCGGTGCAGCGGGCCTTCCCAGCCTGCGGCCTCGCAGGCGGCCTGGTGGAACTGGAATTGCAGAACGTGAGCGATGAAGTAGCGCGTGTACGACACGTTGCCCGGGATGTGGTACTTCGAGCCCGGGTCAAAATCGCTGTCATTGCGCTCCACCGGCGGACGAATGCCCTGGTACTGGGTGCGCAGCGCCCACCAGCCGTCGTTGTACTCTTCCGGCGACAGTTCGCCGGAGAACACCTGCCAGCGCCACTTGTCCATCAGCAGGCCGAAGGGCTGGAACGCCACCTTGTCGAGCGCGCGGTCCATCAGCAGGCCCAGGTCGGAAGAGGCATCCGGCACCTCGTCCAGCAGGCCAATGGTCTGCAGGTACTCGGGGGTGATGGACAGTGCCACCATGTCGCCGATGGCCTCGTGGAAGCCGCCGTTGGCGCCGCCCTGGAAAATCGGCGACTGGTCCTGGTAGGCGCGCTGGTAGTAGTTGTGACCCAGCTCGTGGTGGACGGTGTTGAAGTCGTCCGCATTCACCTTGGTGCACATCTTGATGCGGATGTCGTCCTTGCCGTCCAGGTTCCAGGCCGAGGCATGACAGACCACTTCACGGTCGGCCGGCTTGGTGATCTGCGAACGCTCCCAGAAGGTCTGCGGCAGCGGCTCGAAGCCCAGCGAGCTGAAAAACGCCTCGCCGGTCTCGACGATCTGCAGCGGCGTGTAGTCGTTCTCAACCAGCAGTTCGGTCAGGTCGTAGCCGGGGTCGGCGGATTCAGGGCCCACCAGGTCGTAGATGTTGCCCCAGCTCTGGGCCCACATGTTGCCCAGAAGGTCGGCGCGGATCGGTTGGTCCAGTGGCACGACCTCGTCGCCGTATTCCTGGTTCAGCTCGGCGCGCACGTGGCACTGCAGTTCCTTGTAAAGCGGCTCGATCTGGCCCCAAAGGCGATCGGTCTCGGCGGCAAACTCGGCTGGCGGCAGGTCGTAACGCGAGCGCCACATTGAACCAACATCGTCAAAGCCCAGCTCACGCGCGCCCTCGTTGGACAGCGCCACCATGGCGGCGTAGTCGCTCTTCATGTTGCCGCCGTCCTCGCGCAGGGCGACCGGTACTTCGCGCCACTTGGTCCAGATTTCAGCCAGTTTTTCGGGGTCGCGCACGGTGCCCATCATGGCTTCGAGGTCGTTGCGCGGCACCATCTCGCCGTCCAGCTCGATCTTGCCTGTGGCGTAGGTGGAGCCCATGCGGGTGTTGATCTCGGCGAGTTCACCGGCGGCGCCGGCGCGGGTGGGTGCCGGCAAGTTCAGCCCCAGCTTGATGGCCTCCATCTTGCGACGCATCTCGGCCGGCAGTTCAACATCATTGAAGTCCTTGGCGCGGTTGGCAAAGGCCACGCCCTTCTCGGTGCCCTCGGCGCTCACCTTCGTCGACAGCCAGTTGGTGTCGAAGGTGATGTTGGTGGCCTGGGTCCAGGCGATACGAGCGGAGTACTCGCCGAACTCGCGCTGGAACTGCTCGACCTCGGTGATGAAGGCGGCGGCGTCATCCACTGTCGGCGTGGCATCACTGTTGTCCTGGGCCAGCGTGGAAACGGGCAGCGCCGCGGCGATGGCCGTGGCGAGGCAAATCCTGATCAGTGTTTTGTTCATGATATGTCCGGTGAAGCTTCGAATTCGAAAATGGCGTGTACGATAGCGTGAAACACCCACGGTTTCACGGGCAGCTGGTCATGGTCGGTCGCAGCAGCGGCTCGATTGATCGATTCAGGGTACCGGTCGGGGAAAAGACGCGGCGCATTCGAGCACATCGACAGGGCGGCCATCGGCGTCCCCCGTTCCCGGTGTCGGCTCGACCGATACCCGTGACTGTGCGTCCGGAAGCCCGGACAATGCCAGCGCCACGACCCGGGCGACACCGCAGGCGCCCAGTTCCGTGAAGTGGGTGTTGTCCTCGACGCCATCGGGAAAGCGTGCGTTGGCGTTTTCCGGCGACAGCCACAGGAAGTCCTGCTTGGTGGGCTCCCTGCCAAGGGACTCGAAATACGCCAGCGAGGCATTGGACAGGTCGATAAACGCCGCCCCTGCCTCATCGGCAGCCAGGCCGGCGTTGAGCGCGTAGAGCCCATGGGTTTCCACCATCGCCGGGCCTTCCCACAGGCGATGCGCGGCGGGTGACAGGATCACCGGGGTCGCGCCAAGTGCTTCGATGTCACGGGCGAAGCGGACCATGTTGTCACGATAGTTACCATCCGCGGGCGCGTAGCGCTCCGGCGCGTCGTCGCGTGAATCGTTATGGCCAAAGCTGATCAGCACCAGGTCCCCGGCCTGCACCATCTCCAGCAGCGCGTCCCACTTGCCTTCGTCGATGTAGCTCTTGGTGCTGCGGCCACTGACGGCGCGGTTGATCACGGTGACGCCGTCCGCGGTGAAATAGGGCAGCGCCTGCCCCCAGCCCGCCTGCGGCGCGCGTTCGACCGGATAATCGGAGGCCGTGGAGTCGCCGGCGATGAGGATGCGTGAGGGGGGTGAACCCATTGCCGTCATGGCCATAAAGAGGGCAGTGACGGTGACTGCGGCCAGCAGCATGGCTCGAGCGAGGGACATTTCGATGAGGATTCTCGGCATGGTGGTCAACGTGTTCATTGGGGGCGGTCGGACATTGTAAACAGCAATAACCACCGGTATAGAATGACCGCACAACAAAAGGGGAATACGGTCATGACCCAACCGCACACCAGTCGGCGCCTGGCGCACACGCTGCTGTCGGCCTTCCTGCTGTTCTACCTTTGCGCCTGTTCATCCATGCGCACGGTGAATGTTGAAAACGCCATGCTGTACGCGCCGCCTCCGGGCATCCACGCGGGTACGCTGGTTGAGGTCAAGACCATCGGCGGCGAAACACTGGATTTTCGCGTCACCGAGGTCACCGAGGAAGGCCTGCACGGCGAGCCGGGCTTCATCCGTTACGCGGACATGCGCAGCCTGAAGGCGGAAAAGCCACCCGAATCGAAGACCGAATTCTGGCCCATCGTGCTGGGCATCCTGGGTATCGTCGCGGTGGTGGCACTGGTGTCCAATGCGGACAGTGTCAGGGTGTGTAGCGGTACGCCGTGTTCAGGCCCGGAGCCGGAACCCCACTGATCGCGCAGATATCCTACGCACGATTTCGTCGCCAGGCGCTAGAATGGGGGAAATCCAGAGTCATTTCGGGGGTTGTTGTGATCAATACGCCAGTCCGCTTACTTGTCCTGTCTTCACTGCTGGCATCCGGTGCGGCACTTGCCGCGCAGTCCACGCCCGTGCCGGAAATTTTCCAGCGCGAGGACCCAACGTCCAACTTCACCATCCATTACCAGGATGTCGATGTCGTGCTGAAGACAATGGTGGTCGATGTGGGCCGCTCCACGCGCGAGAAGGCGCAGGAGCAGCGCGCGCAGACCGGCACTCGCATGACGACCAAGGTCAAGGTCGATACCGCGAACGAGGGCAACCGGTTTTTCTTCGAAGAGTTCGAGGACAACGATCGCTACAAGGCCATTCTGACGAATGTTCGTGAGAGCCTGGAAGCCGTCCCCGAGCAGGTGCCGCTGGGCGCATTCAACCGCAACGAACAACTGGCGTACTGGCTGAATCTCTACAACATCACGGTCATCGAGCAGCTGGTGGGCATGTACCCTGAGCGCAACCTGAAGAAGGAGCTGACTGGCCGCAAGTCTTTCCTGGACCAGAAGGTCATCACCGTTGCCGGGCACGAGCTCAGCCTGAACGACATCCAGCACGGCATCCTGGCGACCAACTACCCGGATGACCCGATGGTGATGTACGGCCTTTACCAGGGCATCATCGGCGGCCCGAATATCCGCAAGGGGGCCTATTATGGCGCCACGGTACGCCGCCAGTTGCAGGACAACGCCGAGGAATTCATCAACTCCAATCGCGGCACGCAGGCCAGCGACCGTGAGTTCGAAGTGTCCAGCTACTACGGGCGTAACCAGCAATACTTTCCCGACTTCGATGCCGACCTGAAGCAGCACCTGCTGCGGTTTATCGAGGGGCCGGAGCGTACCGCGCTGCAGTCAGCGACGCGCCTGGACCCGGACATCGACGACTGGACCATCACCGACCTCTACGGGACGATGAAGTCCAAGGGTGGCAGCTTTGCCACCAGCAAGGCGGCCATGCTGGATTCAGTGACGACGCAACAGCCCGGCAACGAGGGCGGCGGTGGCGGCCCGGCATTCGCCCAGAACGAGGGCAACATGATGTCGGCGTCCTACTCGATGGCCACGGCCTCGGTGCTGGAGAAGACCCCGCCGGGCATGCGTTTCAGCCCGGATGTCATGGCGCACCTGCAGGACATCAAGACCAAGGAAGAGGCGACTTTCCTGGACAAGGAAGGCACGGTCACCGTCGAGGAACTGGGAGAGAAGGGCCAGCAAGGCCAGTCTGACCAGTAAGCCATTGTGCTGAACCCGCGCCGGTCCGTTCGGGCCGGCGCGCCACCACCAACCCAAATCGAGGTCAGTCATGGATCGTCTGCCACGAAGCTTTTGTGTGCTTTTCGCCAGCCTGGTGTCAATCACTGCCGTCGCCGATGCACCGCGCCCGGTTGCGGACATGTTCAAGCATGCCGATGACAGCTCGACGTTCGTCATCGATTACGGTGACGTCGACGTCATCCTGGGCACGATGGTGATCGATATCGGCCGTTCGACCCGGGAAAAGGCGCCAGAGCAACGCGCCGAAACCGGTACCCGCATGAAGGCCAAGGTGAAGGTCGATACCGCCAGCGAAGGCAACCGGTTCCAGTTCGAGGAGTTCGAGGACAACGAGCGCTACCAAACGGTGCTCAGCAATGTGCGTTACGCGCTGGCCGCGATGCCTGACCAGGTGCCTTTGGGGGCGTTCAACCGCAATGAGCAGCTGGCCTACTGGCTGAACCTCTACAACATCACCATGCTGGACGAACTGGTGAAGATGTACCCGGAACGGAACCTGAAGAAAGAACTCACGGGCCGCAAGTCATTCCTGGACGACAAGCTGCTGACCGTGGCCGGCCAGCCGCTGAGCCTGAATGACATCCAGTACGGCATCCTGCCCACCAACTACCCGGCCGACCCGCTGGTCATCTACGGGCTTTACCAGGGCATCATCGGCGCGCCGAACATTCGCAAGTCCGCGTACCGGGGCGCCACGGTCCGCAAGCAGCTGGCTGACAACGCGGAAACGTTCGTCAACGCCAACCGCGGCACCCAGGCGCGCGATGACGATTTCGAGGTGTCCAGTTTCTATGAGCGCAACAGCCACTACTTCGCGGATTTCGACGCCGACCTGAAGGCCCACCTGATGAACTTCATCGATGGGGAAGAGCGTGTCGCATTGCAGTCGGCCCGGCGGCTGGACCCGGACATCGATGACTGGACCATCACCGACCTGTACGGGTCGGTGGCCAACATTGGCGGCAGCTTCGCCAACAGCAAGGCGGCGATGCTGGACTCGGTGAGCACCCAGCAGCCCGGCAACCCGATTGAGCCGGGGAGTCCGGCCGGGCCGGCCTTCGCACAGACGCTGGGCAATACCATGTCGGCCTCGTTCTCCATGCCCACGGCCTCGGTCATGGCCAAGACGCTGAACGCCATGCGCTTCAGCCCGGATGTGCTGGCGCAGTTGCAGGACCTCAAGGCCCGCGAGGAAGCGGCCTACCTCGACAAGGAAGGCACGGTCACCGTCGAGGAACTGGGTGAAGTGGGTAACCGGGACACAGACTAGATCGCGCCTTCCAGTTCCAGTAGCTGACGCTTGGTCTCCAGCCCGCCGGCGAAGCCGGTGAGGCTGCCGTCGGCGCCGACGACGCGATGACAGGGCACCACGATGGGCAGCGGGTTGCGGCCGTTGGCGGCGCCCACGGCACGCACCGCGCGCGCCCGTCCGATACTCAGGGCGATATCCCGGTAGCTCCGTAGCTGTCCGTACGGGATCGCGGCCAGCGCCCGCCAGACCTGCTGCTGGAATGCCGTGCCCGATGCCGCCAGCGGCAGGTCGAACTGGCGCCGCTGGCCGGCGAAGTATTCTTCCAGCTGGCTTCTCGCGGCGGCGAGCGCCGGGTCGCCTGGCTGTCCTGGGGCGGCCTCAAGGTGTTGCCCCGGGAAGCGGATTTCCACCAGGTGGCCATTGTCGGCCACCAGTTGCAATGGGCCGATCGGGGAGTTCATGGTCAGTGTGTTCACAGGCTTCTCCAGAGCAGGTTTGCGGCATAGGTCCTGAACGGTCGCCATTCCGATGCCGCGGTTTCAAGTGATGTCTCGCCGCCAAGCGCATCCCAGGCGCGCAGCAGGCCAAGGTCTTTCGCCGGCCAGGCGTCCGGGTCGCCCAGCCCGCGCATGGCGACCATCGAGGTCGTCCACGGGCCGATGCCCCGGATGCCGGCCAGCGCTTCCAACCGCTGTCCGTCCGGGGTGGAGCCCAGCATTTCACAGGCCGCCTTCAGCGCCAATCGCCGGCTGTTGGGCATGGGCAGGTGGCCCTCCGCCAGGCGCGCGATGGCGGCAGGGTCGGGGAAGGCGTTGTCCGGCAGCGCCCCGGCGATCCCCGCACAAACGGTGCGCGCCGCATCGACGCTGACCTGCTGGCCAACGATCGCCCGCACACAGGCTTCCTCGACCGACCAGTGCACCGGCGCGCGAATGCCGGGAAACCGCTGCAGCAGCGCCGCGAGTGCGGGCCAAGCACCCAGCACCTGGGCGATTACGTCGGGGTTCGCGTCCAGGTCGAACATGCGGCGCACGCGCGACACCATCGTCAACAGGTCGGCGGTGACCTCGGTTTCGATATCGAGCGCGAGCGCGTGCCGACCCTTAACCGGGGAAACGGTCAGCGTGGCCGGCTTGCCACCCCATTCGACACGCCGCTGGTAGCGGTTCGCAGTCACTGACTCCACGCCCTCGATGGCGTGGCGGCCAAAGAAGTTGATGACGCCTTCCCAGTCATACGGCGGCCGGTACTGCAGTTGCAGCCGAATGGGGCCGGGGTGGGTCACGGCCTTGCGCCGCCGCAGGCGCGATGGCGGCATGCCAAAACTGTCGAGGACGGCGCTGTTGAAGCGCCGCAGGCTGCCAAACCCGGCGGCGAAGGCCACCTCGGTCATCGGCAGGTCGGACTCGGCCAGCAACTGCTTGGCAAAAAGCAGGCGCCGGTTCAGGGCCACGTCCAGCGGTGACACGCCCAGGTCTCGCTCAAACAGCTTGCGCAGGTAGCGCTCACCCACGCCCAGCCGGTCGGCCAGTTCACCCACGCTGCCGTCGTTCAGGGCGCCGGCGTGGATCAGGGACAACGCGCGCCGCACGGTATTGCCGGTCCCGGCCCAGGCGGCACTGCCGGGCGCCGCCTCCGGTCGACAGCGCAGGCAGGGGCGAAAGCCGGCCTGTGCGGCCTGAGCGGCCTCGCGGAAGTAGCTGACATTCTTTTCCGCGGGCGGCCGGGCAGGGCAGACCGGGCGGCAGTAGATGCCGGTGGTGCTGACGGCCAGGAAAAACTCGCCATCGAACCTGGGGTCGCGCGACAGCCGCGCGCGCCGGCAGGTTTCCGGGTCGGGCAGTTCACCGGCAACGGGGGCCGGCGTCGCATTGAATTCGTGGTTGTCTGGCGCGGTGTTCATGGGACTACTATAGCCCCGGGAGCGGTCCTTAACTCGCCAGATTCGGCCCTGTATGCCCTAGGCGGGCAGGTCGGCGTCGACGATCTCGTAGCTGGTGGTGAACGTGGCCAGCGCCTTCAGCTGTGCCGAGGCCGAGCAGTACTTCTCCATGGCCAGGTCGATCGCGCGTTCGACCTTCTTCGGGTCGATGTCGATGCCCTTGACCACGAAGTGCATGTCCACGGCCGTGTAGACCTTCGGCATTTCCTCACGGCGGGTGCCGCCGATTTCGACATGCGCGTCCATGACCTTCTGGCGACCCTTCTTCAGGATCATGACCAGGTCGATGGCGGCGCAGCCAGCGGTGCCCAGCAACAGCATTTCCATCGGCGACATACCGACCTGCTTGTCGCTGTCCATGACAATGGAATGACCGCTGCCGGCGGTCCCCATGAAGCCGAGGTCTCCGACCCACTTGACGGTGTGATCACGTTTCATGGGCGCAATGTAGTGCATCGCGGGCCCGGGTTAAAGGCCCGCGATGCACGTGGGAGTGCTTCTCAGTGAGCGTCAGACGCCCGCGGCGATGTCGTATTCGATCTCGTGCTCGTCGCCCGCGCTGTGGTCATCATCGAGTTCGATGTACAGCACCCGGAGTTCCTCGAACGTCATGCCGAAGGTTTCATGAACACGTTCACCGCCCGTGGCCATTTCCGAGGTGTAGCTGGTGAACGTGACATTCCGGAAGGTGTAGCGGAACTGCAGGTGCCGGGTTTCGCCGCTGTCCTGGTAGATTTCCACGATCACTTCGTCGAAGACCTTGCCCTGCAGCGTGGCCAGGTTGATGTAGACCGAGGCCGAGTCGGCCCATTTGCCCATCATCACCGGCCCGACCTCGGCCCTGCCGCGTGCGCGGCCGCGGCCCACCTGCGCCGATTCCTCGCGAATGACGGGGTAATGGAAGCTGGCCAGGTCGATCCAGCCCTCCTTCTGGCTCACATTTGATTCGCCTGGAATGTCAGGAATGTAAATGTACGCGGACACATCAGCGAAGGCGCCGGGCGCCAACGCCAGGCCCGTAAACAGCGTGAACGAGAATAACAGTGGTTGTAGTTTGACCATGATGCCCCCCGGGTGATATGGATTGGACTCAGTTAAAACATAGCAACGCCTGCGAAAACTGCCACCAGGGATATAAACTCAAGTCATGTCCCGGCGCCGTACCATCCTGCTCATCACCGCTGCGACGCTGGTCCTGCTGATTGGTGGGCTGGTGGCCTGGCTGTTGACATCCGACCTGGGGCGATTCCGTGCGACTTTCGAGAGTGGCTTGAGCAGCCGGCTCGGCCGGCAAGTCAGTTTCGACCAGTCTTTGAGCGTCCACCTGGGCAGGCATTTGCGGATAGCTGCTGCCGGTGTGCGTGTCGCCAACCCCGAATGGGCGGAACATGACGATATGCTCACGATTGAACGGGTTGAGCTGCAATTGAACATGCTGAGCCTGTTTCGCCAGCCGGTTCGCGTCATTGAACTTAATGCCCGCGGCGTGAGGCTCAATGTTGAGCAGGACGAGGCGAGGCGCAGCAACATCCCGGGCGTGGACACTCAGGGCGACCGCGCGGCTGAACAGCAGGGTGGGGAGCCGGGCCCACTGCCGGTTGTGTTCGAGCACGTGGAGCTGTCGGGCTTTGAGATGGCGTGGTCCTCGCCCACAAGAGACACCCCGTTGCTGGTCAGCGTCAACACGCTCATCCAGCGCCTGGACGACAGCCGCAACATCGAGGTACAGCTTGCCGGGAACGTCAACCAGCTGCCCGTCAGGTTCAGCGGCCGCGTCGACAGTATTGATACCTTGCTGACCGGTCGCGATGTCGTGTTCAACGGCGAAGGGCGTGTCGGTGATGTGCACTTTTCCGGCCACGTCCATGCCGACGACCTGGCCCGGCCCCGGCAACCCACGTTTGATCTGCGGCTCGATGGCGATGATTTCGGCCAGGTGGCCCTGTTGGTGGGCCGGCCCGCACCGGCCGGCGCCTTTTCGCTGCAAGCGGTATCGCAGAGGGTGGGCGATGCCATCGAAATGACGCTCGACGGGCGCATAGACGAAATCACGCTACAAGCCGATGTGGCCACGTCGGACCTGTCCGATCCGCGCCAGCTGGGCCTGGAGGTCGCCGCGAACGGGCCTCGCCTGGGTAAGCTGGCCGAGTTCTTCGGGCTGGGCGAATGGCCCATGCTGCCGTTCGAGTTGCAGGGCCGGCTGAAACGCAGCGATCGACAGCTTGACATTGAATCGTCCAGCCTGGTCGTAGGTGGCGCCCGCCTGGAGGTTGACTGGCAGTTGCCCAAATTGCCTACACTTGCGGGCGGACAGGGCCATGCCAGCCTTGAAGGCGACGACCTGGCCGCGTTTTCCCGATTAATGGGTGGCCGGGGCAGGGTTGAGGGGGCGTTCAGGGCTGACCTGGCCCTGGTGTCCGCAGACGATGGCAGCGGGACAATCAGGGGCCACCTGGAAACATCGTTGGGGGACATCACGGTGTCCGGTACGCCGGGAGACGGCCCTCACCTGGTGGGCTCGGAGCTCAACCTGGTATTCAACGGCAACAGCGCCGATGCCGTATTGCAATGGTTTGGCGTGAATGGCTTTGCGCCAGAACCGTTCCGTCTCAGCGCGGGCGCAACCATCGGCGCGGACCACGTCGATATCACCGAGGGGGCGTCAATCGAAATGCGTGGCAGCCGCCTGCGTTTCGATGGGCGGTTGCCGACGACAGGCAATCTGCATGGCACTCACCTGAACTTCGGCCTGGACGGTGAGGACCTGCCCGCCGTGGCGCCTGGCCTGGGTTCAGCACTGCCCGGCGGGGCGCTGACGGTCATTGGCGAGTTGCAGTTTGATGACCAGGTGCTCAGGGTCAATGGCCTTGAACTGGTCACAGATGATGTCGCGGTAAAGGCCAATATCGCGCTCGACATGCCAATCGCGTCTTCGACTGGCCAATTCGATATCACGGTGCACACCGACGCACCGGACCGCCTGGTGGCACAACAGTGGCCAGCGACCCTGTCCCCCCAGCCGCTGGACCTTGTCGCGCGCGGATACGCCCGGTCCGGTGAATGGGATATTGACCAGGCCCGTCTGCAATTCGGCCCATCATCACTGGCCTTGCGGGGGCGAATCGGCGCCTATCCGGGGTTTCGAAACTCAGCGCTCACGCTGGATATCGAGTCGCCCGGCCTTGACCAGTTGGGCCAGTGGGGTGGCCGGCCACTGCCTGGCCTGCCGATGCGATTGTCCACACAGTTGGTGGGCTCGCCCCGTGTCTTTGGGCTCACCGGGCTGACGGCGGTCCTGGGTGAAACGGACCTGGCGGGAACGGTAAACGTGCGGCTCGACGGCGACCGGCCCGAGTTGCGCGCGAGCCTGGCATCAAAAGTGCTGGACCTGGTGCAACTAGCCGGTGCAAAGAACCCGGAAAGCCAGGCTGCCGATCCGCTGCCACGCAAGCCCGGTCTGCCGTTTGACGATACCCGCTTGCCGTTGCAGCCACTGGCGTTGTTGAACATGGACCTCGATTATTCTGCCGACGTCCTGAAACTGGAAAGCCGGCAGTTCAGGAGCCTGTCGTTTCACGCGCGCCTTGCCGATAGTGCGCTTGTCGTCGATTCCCTGCACGCCGTTGGCCTGGCTGGAGACATGAGGGGTGGGTTTTCGATCAGGCCACGTGCGGAGGAATCGGGCTCGGCGGACGTGTCTGTTAATGCCACGGCCAGCGGCCTACGCTTCAACCTGAGCCGCGACCTGGTGCCAGACCCCAACGCGCTTCCCACGATGGACTACGAGATCAATGCAAACGGCCATGGCAGCACCCTTTACCAGTTCTTGGAGCACCTGGAGGGGTCGTTTTACGCGGAAGTGGGCAGTGGCGAAGTTCCTGACAGCGTTCTCGCGGTCTTTGATGTCGGTTTACTTGAACAGGTCTTCAACACCATTTTGCCCGGGCGGGTCTCCGATCCGACGACCCGGCTGGCCTGTGCCGGTGCGCACTTTGTCGCACGCGATGGTGTGCTGCGGTCGGAGCCGGGCATGATGCTGGTGACCGACAAGGTCAGGATGTTTTCGCAAGGCGAAGTCAACCTGGGTGACGGAGGTATCGACCTCAGTTTCGAATCCTATGCCAACCGCATCTACCAGACCAATATTACCGAGGTGCTGGTTAACCCCTATATCCGGTTCACAGGCACGCTGGCACAGCCCAGGCTGGGTCTCGACACCAAGAAGGCCGTGTTCAGTGCAGGTCTTGCCATCGGCACCAGCGGCCTGTCGATCCTCGCGCGTGAACTGCTAGGCAGCGCCCAGCGCTCCACTGATCCATGCGCTGATAACCTGGCCATTTTGCGTAAATCCAGGCCGTCGCCCAGTGCAGGCAACCCGGACGACAACGACTAGAGCCGGGCGAACAGCCGGTCGATATCCTCCACGTCGTGGTATAACCCGAAGCCAAACCGCAACCGGTCTTCCCGGCTGTCGGTGATGACGCCCAGCTGGCGCAGGCGTTTCCGGTGGCTTAGCGCATCCGCGGTACGGAATGTCAGGAAATGTCCGAAGCTGCCTGTCCCCTGCTGGACGTGCAGCAGGTCTTCCAGCCCCAGGCCGAACAGGCCGCGTTCATCGACGCAGGCCATGAAATGTCGTTGCAGGTCACGGACATGCGCGTGGATCAATGGCACATCAATGCCCTCGTCGCGCCATAACGACAGGACGCCGTTAAGTCGAAAGATTCCGGACGGGTCAAAGGTCGCACCCAGGAACCGGCGCCCATCCGGGGCGTAGTTGACCGCGTCCTCGTGGGCGTCCAGTGCGTCGAATTCCGCGAACCAGCCGGTGTACAGGGGGCGCAGCGTATCGGCGGCGGCCGGCACGGTCATGAAACAGGCGCCTTCGCCAGACTGCAGGTACTTGTAGCCGCCGGCCAGGTAGATCACCCGGTCTTCGATAGCGCCCAGGTTGGTCGGCAGTGCGCCGCAGCCGTGGTAACCATCAATGACCACCAGGCTGTCCGCCGGGGCCTGGCCGGCCAGTTGCTCCATAAAGTCGATGGCCAGGCCGGAATTGAAGAACACCTGGCTGACGTAGATCATGTCCCAGCCACCTTCGCTGGCCCGGTCCAGGAAGCGTTTGCCGAAGTCACGGAATGGCAGGGTGGGCACCCGGTCAACGTGGATGTTGTCGTACTCCTCCAGCCTCAGCGCCTGGCGGCTGAAGCTGTAGAACTCGGAGTCGGTGCTGAGAATCCGCAGTGGCCGGCGCAGGTCGAAACAGGACACCAACCGGAAGAACAGGCTGTGGGTATTGGGTGCGAAGGCGATGCGGTTCGGGTCAGACAGGCCGAGCATGTACGCGAGTAAACTGCGCGTCTCTTCCTCCACCGGGTTGATGGCGCGCTCCCACTTTTCGTCGGCCCAGCAAAATGCCGCGTCGATGCAGTCCGATTGCGCCTCGCCGACGCGGTCCGGCCACAGGTGGTGGCTGTGCGCGGCGAAATGCAGGCGGTCTTCCATCGCGGCCAGGCTGCGCCGGTACAGCGGTTTGAAACTCCTCGTGGCCATGTGGGTCCCCCTGTTCGCTCGATACGGGTTTGCCGACTATAGTATCGTCCCGACTGGCACCCAGGACACGAGCAGGCATGGCACGAACCCATTTTCCAGGATTGAACGGCATGGGCGTTGCCCTTGCCCTGATGGCTTCCCTGCTGGCAACGGAGCTCCAGGCGCAGGACGACGCGCCGGCCTTTGCCCAGGGTCGCGTGATCGGCCAGGTGCCGGCGGTGCTGCCGCAGCGCGAGCGGCCACCGGTGATCAACCGCCTGGTCGAGGACCGGCTCGATACACTTTTGCCGAAGCTGATGCGTGAGACCGGCATCGACATGTGGCTGGTGATCAACCGCGAATACGCCGAAGACCCGGTGTACTTCACGCTGGTCCCGCATCCGGTGCACGCGGCCCGACGCACGACCATGCTGGTGTTTCATGACCGCGGTGAAGGGCAGGGCGTGGAGCGCCTGACCGTGAACCGTTACCCATTCGGGTCGATGTATGAATCGGCCTGGTCCGGCGGCAACCTGGACGAGCAGTGGCAAGGGCTGGCGGAACTGATCGCCGACCGGGACCCCGCCAGGATCGGTATCAATGTCAGCGAGACCTGGCCGGTGGCCGATGGGCTGACCTCGTCACTGCACCAGCGCCTTCGCAGCGAACTGGGGCCGGAACTGGGCGAGCGCCTGGTCAGCGCCGAGAACCTGGTGGTGCGCTGGATGGAGTCGCGCAGCGAGGCGGAACTGCAGGTCTACCCGCATATCGTCAGCATTGCCCGGGCGGTCATTGCCGAGGCATTTTCCGAGCAGGTCATCACGCCGGGCGCGACCACCACCGACGAAGTCGCCTGGTACATCGCCGAGCGCTTCGCGGCCCTGGAACTGCCGATCTGGTTCATGCCCTACGTGAATATCCAGCGGGCCGAATTCGAGTGCGGCGACAATGACCCCTTCTGCGGTCGTTCCAACGAAGTGATTCTTCCTGGTGATGTGCTGCACACCGATGTCGGCGTCTGCTACCTGCTGTTGTGCACCGATACCCAGGAAATGGGCTACGTGCTGCGCCCGGACGAGACCGAGGTGCCGGCCGGCTTGCGCCGCGCGCTGGCGGCGGGCAACCGCTGGCAGGACCTGCTGACCGCGAATTTCGCCAGCGGCCGCACCGGCAACGAGATCCTGGCCGCCACGCGGGACGACTGCGAACGCGAGGACCTGCGCTGCCTGACCTACACCCACCCTATCGGCTTCAACGGCCACGGCGTGGGGCCGACCATTGGCATGTGGGACAACCAGGGCCCGACCCCGGTACGGGGTGACTGGAAACTGTCCGCGCACACGGCCCATTCCATCGAGGGCAGCGTCCGCAGCCCGGTGGACGAGTGGAATGGCCAGGACGTGGCCATCAAGCTGGAGCAGGATGCCGTATTCGATGGCGAAGGCGTGTGGTACCTGGCCGGCCGCCAGACCGAATGGCTGGTGGTACGCTAGGGCGGTGACCTCGACGCCCCACACGGCTTCACCCCACGACTGGCTGGCCGAGCTGGTGGCCCGACATGGCCCGGGCTTACGGGCCTACCTGTCCCGTTTCGCCCAGTCCAGCGCCGATGTCGAGGACTGGGTGCAGGAGGCATTGCTCAAAGTTTGCGCGGCCGGGCTCGACCGCGAAATCGACAACCCACGTGCCTACCTGTTCAGCGTGGCGCGCAACGTGGCGCTCGGGCGGCTGGAGCATCGCCGGGTGCGATTCTCCGCACGCTTTGACCTGGAACTCGCGGCCCGGACCCGCTCCGAAGCACCGCCGGTGCACGAGGCGGCCCAGACCGACCGTGACGTGCGGCAGCTGCGGGCGGCCATCGAGCGCCTGCCGGCGCGCTGTCGCGAAGTCTTCGTGTTGTGCAAGATCCACGGGTTTTCACAGAAGGAAACCAGCCAGATCCTGGGTATTTCCACCAGCACCATCGAGAAGCACCTGTCCAGGGGGCTGAAACAGTGTCGCGCCATGCTGCTGGGTGAGGCCGCGCAGGATGCAGCCACGCCGGCCCCGGCCGGGCGATTGCTGCGGAGGGTGTCGCGGTGAGTGATCAGCGCGCCCACGAGGAAGCCAGCGAATGGATCGTGCGGCTCGACGCCGACAACGTGACGGCGGCCGAGCGCAGCGCCTTCGTCCGCTGGCTGAACCGCTCGGCGGAGAATGCCGATGCCTACCAGGCGATGTCGACGCTGTGGGCGCGCATGGATGCGCTCAACCTGGGCCGCCCGGATGCTTTCGGCGAAGCAATGCCTGCCAGGCAGGAACGGCCGCGCGGCGAAACGCCGTGGTACCTGGGCTATCGCGTGGCGGTGGCCGCGTCGCTGGCGGTCATCAGCCTGGTGCTGGTCGCCGTGATGGTGGGGCCGGCGACCATGGGTACGGCGCAACCGATGCACTTTGTCACGCCCCTCAACAGTGGCCACTATTTCGAAGCCGTGGATGGCTCCAGCGTGACCATCGAGCCGGGAACCACGGCGACGCTCCGTTACACGGCCGGCCGCCGTGTGCTGGACCTGGCGCAGGGCACCGTGTGGGTTGATGTCGTCCACGACCCGCAACGGCCATATACCGTCAGGGTTGGCGAGCAGACGGTGACTGCGTTGGGCACACGGTTCAGCGTCAGCGCCGATGCCACGGGAACACGGGTTCGAGTTGCCGAGGGGCGGGTCCGGTTCACCGCACGCTCCGGGCAGGGCGGCCGTCGCGGCGCTAACCTTGATGAAGCTGGAGCGGAAAGCATCGAACTGGTGGCCGGGCAGTACCTGGGCTATCACGACGGTGTGGCCACGGTGTCCTTCGATCACCAGCGTGACGAGGAGGCGCGCGAATTCGAGTAGCGGATTTTTCCGTGCCAGCCGTCTAGGTAAAGGAGAACGGCTCAAAAGGCAGGTCCTGTTCACGCAACGTGGCAGGCTACATTGGAGAAATCATGCACAGTCAACACAACACGAAAGGCTCATCCCGGGTGCAAGGCACCCTGTCCCGAACCCCGAGGTTTTCACTGGCCCTGGCCTGCTCGCTCGCACTGTTGCCGCTGTCCGGCCCGGCGCTGGCGCAGGACACGAATGACGATGAGGACGTCGACAGGGTGCTCGAAGAAGTCGTCGTCACCGGCACGCAGATCCGTGGCGCGTCCATCAATGAGGCGCTATCGGTCTCAGTGATCTCATCAGACGACATCGAGGCACTCGGTATCAGCTCCGGCGACGAACTGCTGGATGTCATCCCCGAGCAGGGGCAGAACTTTTTCAACGAGGCGGAGAACATCGCCGGCGGCGTCAACGCGGCCCGCGGCGACATCGGCGCCTTCAACCTGCGCAATATCGGCACCGGCAACACCCTGGTGCTGATGAACGGTCGCCGCGTGGTGAACGCCGCCAGCTACCAGACCGAGGAAGTGGGTGGCAGTTTCGTGCCGGTGGCGACCGCCAACTCGGCCGCGATCCCGGTGTTCGGCCTCGACCGCCTGGAGGTGCTGCGTGACGGCGCCTCGGCCATCTACGGCGCTGATGCCGTGGCCGGTGTCGTCAACACCGTCATGCGCGACGATTACGAGGGCCTGACCGTCAGCGGCCGCTGGCAGACCTATGACAACATTCCGCGTGACGACTACACCGCGACGGTGGAATGGGGCGGCTCTTTCAACAGTGGCCGCACCTACGCCGGGCTGTTCGCCACGTTTTACCATCGCGACCGCGTCAATTCGCAGGACGACGAGAAATGGGCGGACTCGGATTACCGTCGGTTGATCCCGGAAGGCTCGCCCTGGGAAGGTGATACCGCGTTCCGGAACGACAGCGCGAACTCGCTCTGGGGCCAGTTCGATATCGTTGGCGACCGCTACAACCTGAATGACCTGGACATCACCGACAGTGCCGGCGAATTCGAGACCTACCCGATTGGCGACCCGCGCTGCGAGGGTGGCTTCCAGATCAACGAGTTCACCTGTGGCCATGCGGACGGGCAGGGGACCTACCGCTACAACCTGAACGAGAACCGCGATGTGGCCTCGGAACTCGACCGCATCAACCTCTACACCTACCTGAACCACGAGTTCGACAACGGCATCGAGTCCTACACGGAGCTGGGCTGGTACCAGGCCAAGTCGAACCTGTACCGGCACCCCGCAGCCTCGTTTACCGCGGTCAAGTTGCGTGTCGGCCCGGAGAACTACTACAACCCCTTCGGCCCCTGTGGTTCGCCCAACCGACTGCCGGACTCGATTATCGGTACCGAGGTGCCCTGTGAAGGCCTGCAGCTGGAAATCGACAACTACCGGTTCGCCGAATTGCCACGCATTGTCGATGTCGAGAACGAAACCTACCGCCTGTTGCAGGGTTTCCGTGGCAGTTTTGGAAACAACTGGGATTGGGATTCCGCGGTGCTGTATTCGAAGGCCTCGCGTGATGACGTGACCCACAACCGGGTCTCCAACCAGCTGATGCAGGACGCGCTGGAGGACCCCACCGAGGCGGCTTACAATCCGTTTGTCGGCGGCATGGGTTCCAACATCGAGCGCGCCCTGGTCGATGTCTACCGTAATTCCGAGTCCGACCTGGCGCTGGCTGACTTCAAGCTGACCAATCCGTCGATCTTCAACACCTGGGCCGGGGGTGTGGGCTTCCTGGCGGGCGCCGAGTACCGCCGCGAGTCGTTCAAGGACGACCGCGACCCGCGCCTGGACGGCACCATCCAGTTTACCGACTGGCAGAACGACACCTATCCGTTCATCTCCGACATCGTCAACTCCAGCCCGACGCCGGATAACGAGGGTGATCGCAATGTCGCCTCGCTGTTCACCGAGTTCATTGTGCCGCTGCACGAGACCCTGGATGTGCAACTGGCGCTGCGCTACGAGAACTTCTCCGATGTCGGCAGCACCACGGTGCCCAAGGTGGCCTTCGGCTGGACGCCGACCGAGTGGCTGATGTTCCGTGGTTCATGGTCGGAAGCCTTCCGTGCGCCCAACCTGATCACGATCAACGAGACCCTGGTGGTGCGTAACAACACCAATACCGACTGGGCCTGCGAGTACGCGGCCGAGTATGGCGGTGATCCGGACCAGGATATCCTCGACTGCAGCTACAACATGCAGCGTCGCGCGCAGGGTAGCCAGGAGCTGGAGCCGGAGAAGTCCGACAACTCCTCGCTGGGTATTGTCCTGACGCCAACCGAGAACCTGACACTGACCGTGGACTTCTGGAAGATCAAGAAGGAAGACACCATCGGCCTGTTTGGCGAAGAAAACCACACCATGCTGGACCTGTTGTACCGCCTGCAGGCCGGAACCGGCAGTTGCGCCAGCGTGGGCAACCCGGCGCTGGGCCGCATCGACCCGGATGACGACCAGATCGCCATCTACACCGCGGCCGGCATCTGCCCGGCGGGTGATGTCGAATTCGTCGACGACAACTACCAGAACCTGGACGTGCGCAAGGTCGAAGGTTACGACTTCGGCGTCTACTACGACCTGGACACCAACTACGGTGACTGGTCGTTCCGCTGGCAGGGCTCGATCTACACCCGCTACGACCAGGAGCCGGGTGGCGCGGCGCAGGTGTTGCTGGATGCGCAGGAAGACGGCACCTTGCCGTCGAATTACCCCGTGACCGGTTTCTCCGACCTGCTGCGCATGGACGGCAACCAGGAGAAGAAGATGAACGCCCGCGCGCGCTGGCGCCTGGACGAATGGGGTGCCACGGTGGCGTGGTACTACCTGGATGACTTCTACCAGAGTTCACTGACCCTGGAGGACGGCAGCCAGTGGGTGATCCCGTCTTACGACTACTTCAACCTGAGTGCGGACTACACCTTCGACGCCTTTGATATCACCACCCGTATCCGCCTGGCCGTCAACAACGTAACCGATGAGCGCGCGCCGCTGGCCGACCGCTATTTCGGTTACTTCTCCGATGCGCACAGCGACTACGGACGCTCGTACTACATCGACTTCCGGGTCGATTTCTAAGCATGGTGAATAACCAACTGCCCGGGCCGGGGAGCGATTGCTCCCCGGCAGAAGTCCGTGCGCGCTACCAGTCGGTCGGGCTCTGGCTGGGTCCGCTGGTTGCCGGGCTCATGCTGTTGCTGGGCCCGCCGGGCGCACTGGAACCGGCGGCCTGGAAGACCGCCGCCCTGGGCGCCTGGATGGCGGTGTGGTGGGCCACCGAGGCCGCGCCCGTCGGGGTGACCGCGTTCATTCCGCTGATCTTTTTCGCGCCGTTGGGGATCACCTCGCTGAACGAGGCGGCGGCGCCCTACGCCAACCCGATCCTCTATCTCTACATGGGCGGGTTCCTGATTGCGCTGGCGATGCAGAACTGGAACCTGCACAAGCGCATCGCGCTGGCCCTGCTGTCGGTCTCCGGCACCAACGGCCGCTCGCTGATCGGCGGCTTCATGCTGACCGCGGCGCTGCTGTCGATGTGGATGACCAATACCTCGACGACGATGATGCTGTTGCCCATCGTCATCTCGGTGATCGGCGTCATCGCCGAGACCGTGCCTGACCTGGACGAGCGCGAACGTAAGCACTTCGAAATCGGCCTGTTGCTGGGTACGGCGTTTGGCGCCACCATCGGCGGCGCCGCCACGCTGGTCGGCACACCGCCGAACGCGTTCCTGGCCGGTTTCCTGGCCGAAAACTATGGCGTCGAGATCACCTTCGCGCGATGGATGCTGGTGGGCCTGCCGGTGTCGGCGGTGATGCTGCCGGTGTCGTGGATCATCCTGACCCGGATCGTTTACCCGGTGTCGTTCCGGACTTCGGCCGAGACTCGCGCCCTGCTGGCCGAGCTGCGCGAGTCACTCGGCCGGCCCAGCGCAGCCGAACGGCGCATCGCCGTGGTCTTCGCCCTGGTGGTGGCGGGCTGGATGTTCCGGCCGCTGATCAACCACTGGCTGCCGTTCCAGCTGAGTGACACCGCCATCGTCATGGTCGCGGCCTTCGTGCTGTTCCTGCTGCCCAGCGCGGGTGGCGGCAGCCGTCGCATCCTCGACTGGGGCATGACCCGCGACCTGCCGTGGGGCATCCTGGTGCTGTTTGGCGGCGGCCTGAGCCTGGCGGCGCAGGTCTCCGACACGGGGCTGGCGGAATGGATCGGCTCGGGGCTGGTGCCGCTGGGCACCCTGGGTATCGGTGCCGTGGTCGTCGGCGTGGTTATCCTGGTGATTTTCCTGACCGAGCTGACCAGCAACCTGGCCACTACGGCGACACTGCTGCCGGTGCTGGCGGCGCTGGCGCTGGAACTGGGCGTCAGCCCGGTGATGCTGACCGTGCCCGTCGCGCTGGCGGCAAGTTACGCGTTCATGCTGCCCGTGGCCACGCCGCCCAACGCCATCGTCTACGGGGCCGGCCGAATGACCGTGCCGCAGATGGCCAAGGCGGGCATCCTGCTGAACCTGTTCGGTATCATCCTGCTGTCGGCGGTGGCATTGCTGTACGCACCGCTGATCCTGGTGGGCATTGAATGAGGCATGCTGATGGTTGATGAATTGAGGCGGGCGCTGGGCCGGATGATCCTGGCGTCCGCAATCGCGCTGGTGACGGTGCTTCCGCCGATGGCGCTGGGCGGTGACGTGTTGGTTCTGGACACGGTGATCCGCGGTGGTACGGTCTTCGATGGCAGCGGCGCCAGCGGTACACGGCAGGATGTCGGCATCGTCGGTGACCGGATCGTGGCGATCGGTGACCTCTCCAGCCGCCATGCCGGCCGGGTTATAGATGCCACTGGTCTGGCCGTGGTGCCGGGCTTTGTCGACATTCACAGTCACGCGGTGCGCAGCAGCGCCGCCGACAGCGGCCTGTTTCGCTTTCCCGATGCCGAGAGCTACATCCGCCAGGGCGTCACCACGGCAATTGGCGGGCCGGATGGGGGCTCCTGGCTGCCGGTCAGCGGGCTGATCGAGCGCCTGGAGGTCACCCCGGTGGCCATCAACTTCGGCACCTTTGTCGGCCATAACACGGTGCGCGCGGAGGTCATGGGCCGCGTCGACCGTGCCCCCAGCGGCACGGAGCTGGCGGCCATGCGCGGCCTGGTCGCGGCGGCCATGGAGGATGGCGCGTTCGGTCTGTCCAGCGGATTGCAGTACATCCCCGGTGCCTATTCCGATACCGACGAGGTGATCGCGCTGGCCGCCGTGGCGGCGCGCTACGGCGGCATTTACATCACCCATATGCGCCATGAGGGCAGGCAGCTGCTCGACAGCGTCAACGAGACCATCCGTATCGGCCGCGAAGCCGGCTTGCCGGCGCAGGTCACCCATCACAAGGCCATGGGCGTGAGCATGTGGGGCAAGAGCGTCGATTCACTGGCGCTGGTCGATGCGGCCCTGGCGGAAGGCCTGGACATCGGCAGCGATGTCTACCCTTACACCGCCAGCAGCACCGGCATCCGGGTGATGTTCCCCTCCTGGGCGCTGGAAGGTGACCGCGCCACTCGCGAGGCTCGTTTTCGCGATCCTGACACCCGCCAGGCGGTGCTCGACGGCCTGGTCGACAACCTGGCGAACGATCGCGCCGGCGACGACCTGGGCCGGGTCGTCATCGCCAACTGTTCCTGGGCGCCCGAGAACAATGGCAAATCGCTGGGCGAACTGCTCGACGAACGTGATATCCCGCGCTCGCTGGAAGCGGCGGCGGAGCTGGTGCTCGAACTGGAGCTGGGCGGCACCTGCTCGGCCATCTACCACACCATGGACGAAGCGGACGTGATCCGCTTCATGCAGCACCCCACCACGATGATTGCCTCGGACGGCGGTGTCGTCATGCCGGGGCCGGATGTGCCGCATCCACGCAACTATGGCGCTTTCGCGCGCGTGCTGGCGCGTTATGTGCGCGACTTGGACGCGCTTTCGTTATCCGATGCCATCCACAAGATGTCGGCCCTGCCGGCGGATCGCCTGGGCCTGCTCGACCGGGGCAGAATCGCTCCGGGCGCCTTCGCCGATATTGCCGTGCTGGACCCGGAGACCGTTACCGACCGGGCCACGTTCGATGAACCGCACCAGTTCGCTGTCGGCGTCAGGCACGTCCTGGTCAACGGTGAGCCGGCGATGCTTGACGGCGAGCTGACCGGGAACCGCCCGGGACGGCCGTTGCGTCATGGGCAAACCACGCTGGCGGCAGCTTCCGAACCGGAGAACGGGCCGGTTGCCACGCGACCGCTGCGCGTGCTGTTTGCCGGCAACAGCTTTTCGTTCTACAACAACGGCATCCATACCCATTTCCGTAACCTGCTGCGGTCGGCCGATGAGACGTGGGTCGCGTCATCAAGCGTGAAGATGAGCACGATCTCCGGCGGCACGCTGGCGCAGCAGGGTCCGGCGCTGGACCTGCTGCTCGAACAATATGACTGGGACGTGGTGGTTCTCCAGGGGCACAGCCGTGAGCCTGTCGACCCGGAGCGGTCGGCGGTGTTCTCCAGCGCAGCGGTTGAGCTCTCGGCACGCGTTCGTGCGGCAGGTGCGCGCCCGGTGCTGTTCATGACCTGGGGCTACCGCGACCAGCCGGACATGATTGAACCGCTGTCGCGGGCCTACCTGGCCGCTGCCGAGTCGGCCGGTGCAGACGTGGCCCCGGTGGGCTGGGCCCTGGATGCCGCCCGCAAGGCGCTGCCGGGCACGGACTTTTTCGCCGCCGATGGCCGACACCCTTCGCTGGCGGCAACCTACCTGGCGGCCAACGTGTTTTATGCCCGGCTGGTGGGTTCCTCGCCCGAGCCGCTGGGTTACGATGCCGGCCTGGACCCCGAGACGGCCCGCGCGCTGCGACAACTGGCCTGGCAGGCGGCCTCGGCAAACCATGAACCCTTTGGAGAACACTGAACATGAATCGTGCCCTGATCATCGGAATGGCCGCCGCGAGCATTCTGTCCGCCTGCACGACCACGACTTCAAGCACGACACCGGGCACGACCGCACCGGTTGCTACCGACAGCGGGTGGCCGGAACGCACAGTGGCGGAAATGGGCTCGGCCGCCGCGGCCGCCGAGATTCGTGCGCGCGGCCCCTGGGAACCGCCGTCTGACCGCCACTGCGAGTCGGGCGGCATCCTGCTGGACGGGCATTTTTCCGCCGGGCAACTGGGCGATTGCACCCCGGGCGAAGACGGTGCGTTCACGCTGACGCTCTACCCGGAGAATGCGCCCCCCATCAACCCATCACCGTGGTTTGCCGTGCGCGTCAGCGGCTCCGAGGGCGACACGCTGTCATTGACCATCGACGTCGACCGCTTCAAGGCGCGCTACTGGCCCAAGTACAGCGTCGACGGCGAGCACTGGGCACCGTTGCCGGATACCCAGGCGCGGTTTGTCGACGATGGCGCGGTCATGCAGATCGACATGACACTCACCCAATCCGTGGCCTGGATTGCCGGCGGCGAGTTACTCACCGACAGCTGGTACCAGGCCTGGCTGCGGGACCTGGGCGACAGCGGCGAAGTCGATGTGTCGCTGCTGGGTGAGTCGGCGCAGGGCCGGCCGTTGTGGCTGGCCGCGACGGCGCCGAAGCCTGAAATGGTGATGTTCATCGGCCGCCAGCACCCGCCGGAAGTCACCGGCGCGCTGACCATGCATCCGTTTGTCGAAACAGTGTTCGCCGATACCGACCTGGCGCGGGCGTTCCGGGATCGCTTCCAGGTGGTCATGGTGCCGCTGGTGAACCCCGATGGTGTTGCGCTGGGCCACTGGCGTCACAACACCGGCGGTGTGGACCTGAACCGCGACTGGGGTCCGTTCACGCAACCGGAAACGCGGGCCGTTCGCGACTGGCTGGCCGCCAACATCAGCGATGACCACCGGATCCGCCTGCTGCTGGATTTCCACAGCACCAAGCGCAACCTGTTCTACACGCACCTGGACACCGATGTGACCGACCCGCCCAATGTCGCGCGCGACTGGCTGGCGGCGGGAGCGGCGCGGCTGCCCGACTACGCGTTCACGCGCGAGGCGTCGGCGCCGGGTGAGCAGGCGAATTCCAAGAACTGGTTTTTCTCCACCTACGGCATCCCGTCGGTCACCTACGAAACCGGCGACGAGACCGACCGCGAAGCCATTCGCCACTCGGCGACCGTGTTCGCCGAAGAAATGATGAAGGTGATGCTGGCGACGCCTGCGCCATGAAAAACCCGGCCCGCGGTTGCGGGCCGGGCTGCTCCCCCCTTTCCGTTCTAGCAGATCTCGGTGCCGCGAAGCGTCACCAGCACCGTATCGGAGCGGTTCGGGTTTACGCCGTCCGACACGATAGCGGTTACCGTGAATGTGCTGCCGAAGCAGCTATCCACGCGCAGTTCCACATTGAGGATCTGGTGACCGGAGCCCACGTACTGCAGTGACCCGCCGGCTTCGGCCATGAACCAGTCGACCTGCAGGATGTCGGCCGGGTCCGGGTCGGTGGCGACCGCCTGGAAGTCGACCGTGGTCACCCACTCAATGCCAACGGCCGTGCCATAGATCACCTCGCCATCGACCGGTGAGATGATCTCGATGCTGGGCGGGGCGTTATCTCCCCCGGCCACCAGCGTGAAGCCGATGAAATCACTGTCGCTGGCGTATCCATCGTCGGCCACCACCCTCAAGGTGTGGAAACCCAGGTCGACACCGGCAAATGAGACGCTGGTGTCGTCGCCCATGGCGATGGGGGTGGGGTTGTCATCCAGGTACCAGCGGACCATGTCGTCCGGCATGCCGCCCGGGTAACCCAGGTCCATGGCCCTGGCGCGCAATCGAACGATTTCGTTGTCGGTCAGCGTCGCGCCGGCCAGCGGTGAGAGCAGTTCGACCGACGGCGGTGAGTTGCCATAGCTCACGGCCACCGTGTCGGTGACGATGTCGCCGTTGTCAAAACGGGCCACCAGCCGGTAGGTATGCGTGCCGTCGCCAGTGACCGGGATGGACGGCGCGGTCATGCCGCTGCGCGTCGCCTGTACCGGCCCGGAACTGTCACCGATATGAATGGTCCAGTCGGCGCTGACCAGGTTGGCGCCGGCGCGGTACTGGGTGGCTCTCGGGACGATGGCCTGGCCCTCGTTGTAACTTGCGCCGTCCACGGGGTACTTGATCGATACGCAGGGGCACACCTGGTCCAGCCTGGACGAGACCGATTCCAGCGGGTCGATGATCAGCTTGACCTCGGGGTCGCGAACGCCCTCTGCATCCCGGGGGATGTCCCCGCGGTAGTGCAGGGAAGCGAGCACGTCACCGGGCCCCAGGGACGGGTTTGTGGCCCAGACCAGCGCGGCGACACCGGCGACATAGGGTGACGCGAAACTGGTGCCCTGGATGACATGCACGCCCGAAGGATTGCCAGGCCTGGGGCCGACCACCACGCGATAAGGCGCAAAGATGTCGACCGTGGGGTCACCGGGCGAGCCGATGTCGGTGTCGTCGTCGGACACCCGTCCAATGTTGGATCCGGGCGCGCGTTGGCGTGGTGTCAGCGACGCCGCACCGCCGCACCAGCCGTTCTCATCCGGGTCGGGATCGAAGCAGGCCCGGGTCTGGAGCCCGCCCACGCAGTAGGTGCGGGACAGTTCGCAGGGCCAGTTCACCCCGGTTTCCCAGCACAGGTCGCCGATGCAGGCCTGGTTGTCGTTGTTGTCGGCATCGTTACCGGCCGCGGCGACCAGGACCATGCCCGCGTCGTACAGGGCCAGGAAAGCAATTTCGAATGGCGCCATTGACCATTCCAGCCCCATCGGAATCCAGCCGCCGTAGGACATGTTGGCAATACGGGCGCCCGCGATCCGGCCCTGGTCGAGCGCGGACACGGTATGGAACAGGTCGTAGCCGGTAAACACGGCGATGGTGTCGGCCACCGGGCTGCCCGTACCGACCACGCCACGGCCGTTGTCCGCTGCCGAGGCCGCCGTGTTGAGCACCGGTGTGCCGTGGTCCGGTGAAGCCGGGTCAAGTCCACTGGTGTTGAGTGCCGCGGTCGCACCAACCACGCTCAGGCTGCGGAAACCCACCGGGAAATCATCGTTGATTCCCGGGTAGAAGCCGCCGTCGAGGATGCCGATGCCTATCTTGTTGTCCAGCTTGCCGGCCTCGTCGAGCAGGGTCCACGCCTCCACCACGCCCAGGCCCAGGTCCGAGCCGGCGCGCATATGGTTCCAGTTGTATGGGTTGTTGCTCCATGCGCCGCCGGGCAGGTCGGTCCAGCCGTTGGGTCCAGTGGGTGATTCGGCCAGGTAGCCGTCCTCGTAGCCGCCGGGCCGGCCAATCCAGTTGATACCGATCATGTGGCCCGCGGCAGCCTCGGCGGCGGCGATGGTCAGCAGCGCCAGGCCCTGTTCACTGGACACCTGGATCACCGCACCCCGCGTGTCCGTCAGTTGCGCCTCGAAGTCAGGAAATTCCGCCGGGTCGGCGAGCGAGGTATCGACCAGGACCAGCGCGAGTTCCGGTTCGCCCGGTAACACGGCGGGCAGTTCCGCCATGATCACGCCGTTCCATCTCGAAGCGATGTCGGCCGCCATGGGGCGCTCGACCACGATTTCGGTGGAGAAGAAGTGTGCGATACGGCCCTGGGCGTCACTGAGCGCCGCCAGTGGACGTGGCGCGGGGCCATAGCTGCCCGGCAACTGATCCAGGAATGGTGATACGGCAGAGCCTACAAAGTAGAGGTTGGGCGCGTCGCAGGCCTCGCCGTCAACGGCCAGTGACGTGGCGGCGGCGTCTTCATGGGTCACCTGGATCAGGGCGAGCATATCCGCCCGGTCCGCGGCCAGGCGTTCAAGCTGCCGTGCGATCGCGCGCTGTACCGATGGCTTGGCCGTTGCGGCCAGGTCGGCCTCCTTGCGGTCAACCTGGCGGTCAATCAGGGCCAGTTTCAGGTACAGGCCACCGATGTAGGTGTGAAACGCGTCCAGCCGGCCACAATGGTTGCCGGTCCAGTCATCCTCGTAAAGACTGTCCCGAAGCTGGTCATAGAACTCGTCATCGCGCTCTTCGCTTGCCAGTGTGAGCCCGGCATACAGGGTTGTGCCCAGAAGCAGGGCCAGGCCCAGCAGGGCGCGCTTGATTCGTGATGCTGACATGGTGTCTCCTCCCCGAGTCATGCAGTGGTTGCAAACGGGTAATCGCCGTTCGCCACGAAAAGGGGACAAAAAAAATGCCGCGACCGGGTAGCCGGTCGCGGCGCAGTCAGGCTGGCCCGGCCGTGATCAGTAGATGCGGGCGAGTGCCAGTTCGGCGTCTTCCTGCAACACGATCCACCAGCGGTTGCCGTGCTCGGCGTCAAAGCCCACCAGCGGGTAACCGGGGCAGCCGGCCGGCAATGTCGGCGGCGTGACCAGGAACGACTCGTCCCAGGCCGCGTTCACTTCACAACCGGCTTCCGTGGCCGCGACCCAGGTGTCGCCGGCGCGCAGCGCCAGGCCCAGTCCACGGGTGTTGCCCTTGAATGAGCCACCGGTCAACTGCACGGCGTACGGGTCGGACAGCGCGGTGCCCAGGTCCCAGTCGGCGCTGGCGTAGTCCGGCAGGGTCACCGGTGCCTTGGCGCTGCCATCCGGGTTGGAAAGCGCCAGGCCGGCATCGGACTCGATGTCCTTCGGCTCACCGTAGTCACCCTGGTACATGCCGGTCTGGTTCTGCGTGCCGCTGACGATGACGATATCGGACACGGTGTCACGCGTAGCCGGTAGCCAGCTCAGGGTCACGTGCTCCTTCAGGTCCATCGTGGTTTCCGGGAAGATCAGCTCGTCGTTGCCTTCGTCCGGTAACGCGCGGGCCGGGCCGTTCAGGTTCGGCGACCAGGCCTGGTGGTACTGGAACAGCCACTGGTAGGCCAGGCGCACCAGGTCGTTGAGCGTTTCCGCGCGGGTCAGGCCGGGGGTGTAGCTCATGTCGCGGGTGCGCGAATCGGTGCGGTTGAAGGTGCGGTTCACACCACCTACCAGCTGTACGCGGCTGCCGTCGTCGGCGACGCACTCGGCGGTCTTGTACTCGGGCGTCAGCACCAGCACCGGGCGCGTGCCCTCCGGCACCGAGATCGGGTAAACGACGGTCTCGCAGCGGTTGGTGCTGCGGCTGAAGCGGTCACCCAGTTTCCAGTCGGCGCTGAAGGCGTGCTCGGGGCCGTTGCCCAGGGCGGTGTGGTTGGCGTACCAGGACTGGTAGTCCACGCGGTCGCCGTCGAAGGTCAGCAGGCCGGAGTTGACGTCGAAGTGCGAAGAACCGCCGCTCATGGTGGCGTTCTTCTGCGACACGATCATCTGCACCAGGTCGCGCTCGCCGTAGCGGAACTCGTAACCCTTGTAGGAGGCGTTACCGGCCATGATCTGCGTGTACATGTCCATGCGGTAGTTGCCGCCCTGCGGCGTGTGGCCGGAGGGATACGTGGTCAGCGTGGTCTTGGCCGACACCAGCGAGCGCTGGTACATGTGCTCGTGGCCCTGCACGTAGATGACGTCGTGATCGGAGAAATACTCGCGGATCTGCGGCTGTACCGAGTACACCCAGTCGTCGTCCTTGGTGCCATCGACAATCTGCTCGCGGGTCTGGCCGTACTTGGCGCCGATCAGGCCATCGTGGCTGGCGACCACCACGTGGTCGACCTGGTCACGGTTCTCAAGCACCACGTCCTGGATCCACGGAAAGGCGATCGGCAGGTTGTAGTAAGCCAGGCCGATGACCAGCACGTTGTTGCGAATGACGTAGTAGTTCACCCATTCGTAGCCCGGCATGTGCACGGCGTCGGCCGGGATGAAGTCCTTCATGTTCTCGATCCACTCCGCGGTGTACGCGTAGCTGGTCTCGTGGTTGCCCATCACCGGCAGGAACTCGATGCCCTTGTCCGCGTAGGCGTCGGCCACGGAACGCCATTCCATGAACTCGATGGTGGAGCCGTTGTCGGTCAGGTCGCCCAGCGCGATGACCAGGTCGACGCCGGCCTCGTCCTGGTGCGCCAGCACTTCGGCCATGGGGTGCATGGCCACGTGGGCCTGGCCGTCCGGGGTCGATCCGCCCTGGGTGTCGGGCAGCAGGCCGATGGTGAAGGCGCCGGTGTCGGCACTGGGCTTGCCGCCCTTCTTGCCGGTGTTGCCCTTGTCGTGCTTGGGCGCTGCAACGGCGGCGGGGATGGCGAGAATGGCGCTGACCGCCAGCGTCAGCGCGGCGCGGGCCAGGGTGGTGTGAATGGGTTTACGGGAATGCATGGCTCCTCCTCGGGAGACAGGGGTGGAATGAGGAGCCGTATTGCAACAGCCTGTCATGACACCGGCGGGTCGCCGGTGTGACAGTTCGGTGAGCGCGGCCGGCACAGGAGTAGGTGCCGACAGGGCGGGTGGGCGGCGCGAAGCCGCCACGGAGCAGGGGGGGGTCAGCCCTCGAGGGCGTCCAGGCGTGATTGCAGTTCGATGACGGTGTCTTCCAGCGCCTTGACCCGGGCCTCGAGTGCCGCAGATGCCGGTGCGGATGCCCGGGCCGTCACTGGCGGCGCCTCGGGCTCACCGGCCAGCAGGTGAGCATAGCGGCCTTCCTTCTGGCCAGGCTGGCGTTCGAAGGCCATGACCAGGGGCGGGTCAGCTTCGATCAGTTTCTGCAGCGCGAACTGCACGTCATCCAGGTCGTCGAAATCGAACATGCGGTGGCTGTGCGTTTTCAGCTCACCCAGGGTCTGCGGCCCACGCAGCATCAGCGTGGCCAGCAGTGCCATGCCCTTGGAGTAGACACACAGGGCCTCGCCCAGGCGTTGGCTGTACTTGGGTGTGCGCGCACCCCATTCCTCGCGGACCAGGCGCAGGGCTTCCAGTTCGCGCAGGGCGTGGCCAATCTCGCCCTCGGTGTAGTCGGTGACCGGGCTGCGCGAGGTCTTCTGGTTACAGGCACTGCGCAGGCTGTTGAGCGTCAGCGGGTACTGGTCGGGCGTGGTCTTTTCCTTTTCCAGCATGCAACCGAGCACGCGAACCTGGATGGGGGTGAGTTCCTGCATGGCGGGTTAACCGATGTTGAGGGGAGCAAAGTATAGGCGATCGCAGTCACGCCGGGATGGTTGGGGATTCACGCCAGGTTCAGCGACAGCGCCTATACTGGTAACAGCCATGAATGATCGAAAAAACATGCTTCGTCTTTCGCGGGCCGGATTCGTGCTGGCGCTGCTGATGCTCGCGTCCGCTCCCGTGCACGCGCAGATTTACCGTTGTGATACGGCGGATGGGCCGGTGTTTTCGGACACGCCCTGCGGCGACCAGGCGGCGACGGTAAAGGTTAGGCCGGATTCATCCGGTATATCCGTGGGCCCGGACGCGGAGACGCGCGAGTACCTGGCGAAGAAGAAGGCCGACAGGGCCGATGCGCGCGCCGAGCAACAGCGCCTGGACGCCACCCGGGTGCGCCAGCCCATCTATGTGCCGGTGCCGGTGGATGAGCCGACGCTGTACCCGCCGCTCTGGCCGGACTATGGGAATGACCGGCCCAACCGGCCGCGCCCGCCGCATCATCGTCCCGATCACCCGGATCGGCCCGGGCGTCCGGGACGGCCAGGGCGCCCGGGTAATGGCAACCCGGGTGGACCGGACAGTGGGGGTAGCGTGCTGAGGCCGCGCGGCAACTAGCGTGGCCGCGCCGGGTTATTGCCCGGCGGTGGCCGCCTGGCCATCTTCTGCCAGGGTCCTGGCTTTTTCCAGTCCGGCCAGGTTCGGGTCGGCGTCGCTCCATGCCTGCATAACCTGCCCCGCCAGTTCGCGCGCGCGATCTGGGTCACCCTTGCGGGCTTCCAGGCTGGCCTGCGCGAGCCAGAGGTAGGGTGACGAGGGATCGAGAGCCAGCCCCTGGTCCAGCGTCAGCTGGGCGCTTTCCAACTGGTCTGCCATCATCTGTGCCGTGGCAACGTGAGCCATCAGGATCGGTAATGCATAGGCATTGATCTGGCCGGCTACGAACGACTCACCGATCTGGTCAACCGCAGACTGCAGTAACGTTGCGGCGGATGCGTAGTCTTCCTCGAAATACGCAATCTCGCCGGCCAGCAGGGGCAGCTGGAAGTTCATGGCGTTGTATTTCAGCTGTTTCAGCGTGGACTCGAAGGTATCAAGGTGTCCACGGGCGGCGTCAAAATCGCCCTCGTAGGCCGTGACCAGCAGTGTCAGCGGCTCCAGGAACCCACTCATCGGCGGCGCCGGAAGCATCGCCCGGGCCTCGGCGACCACGGCCCTGGCCATCTCAATATCATCCCGTCGCAGGGCCAGGTCCAGCAGCGTCGAATGGATCGACAGCGCGACGACAAAAGGGGGCTGGGATTCGGCCAGGTAGGGCTCCGCGGCGCGAAGCTGCTCGATGGCCGCGTCAATGCGTCCCAGCCGCGCCTCCAGGTAATGGGCCGCCATGTGTACCGAGTATTTTTCACCCGAAGTGCTGGCGATGCGCATGGCTTCCTCGAGTAGCTGCCGCGAGCGCGCATAGTCGCCATTGCGGTCGGCGATGATCTGCAAAGCCAGCAAGGGTGCGACGGAACGGTTCTCCAGCAACTGGGCCTTCTGGTACTCGGCACGGGCCTGGTCGAGCTGCCCGGTGTCCCTGAGCAGGTCGCCCAGCTTGATGTGGGCGTCCATCTCGTCCGGGCGTTCTTCCTGGTACCGCCGCGCGTACTCGAGCGCACCATCCAGGTTGCCGAGTGAGCGCTCGATATCCGAGAGCACCAGCAGCAGGCCAACGTTGAGCGGGTCCCTGGCGAGCGCGGCCTGGAAGTGCTGGCGGGCCTGCTCAGTGTCGCCGTCCACCATCAGCAGGGTGGCCAGCTGCGCATGCCAGAAGGCCTCGTCGCGCAGTTGCACCTGCAGGCGCAGGAACTCGAAGAGTTTTTCACTCTCGCCGTTGGTCCGGTAGACCATGCTGGTGAGAATGGCCCGGTCGTTCGCGGGCAGGCGGTAGTCCAGCGGTTGCGCCTGGGTAAAGGCCGCGGCTGCGGCGGGCATATTGCCGGTTTCGGTCAGGTAGTAGCCCTTGTAGAGCAGGGCCAGGACAAAGTTAGGGTCGATGGCCAGCGCCTGGTCGAAATGGCCAATGGCCGAGGTGATGTCGTTGTCCAGCAGGCGCGCATTCAGGCCATGCATGTAAGCGCGCAAGGCGTCTTCGGACTCGCCATAGGTTTCGGCCAGCGGCAGGTCTTCCTGGTCGCTGACCTGGAGGCTGGGTGCGTCCAGGACTTCGCGAATACGGATCGAGGCCTGGTCCATCATCGGCAGGATATCCCAGCCGGTCTGGGTGAACTCGTCGACACGCTTCATGCTGGTGGTCTCCCACAACCGGGTGGTCAGGGAGAACCCATCATCCGACGCCTCGATGGACCCGGTGGTGAAATACTGGCGGTTGGCGTCCCGAGCGATCTGTCGCAGCAGTGAGGCCGGCGCGCCCAGGCCGTCCTCGAACCCGGCGGCCTGAAGGCGGCCGTACATGCCGCCACGCTGCGAGGTATAGGGCGAACTGGTCGACAGCGTCGTGTCCTGCTGCAGGTCCTGGGTCAGCAACTCGGTGGCGGTGTATTGCAGCCAGTCCAATGCCGGGTCACCCGATTCGTTCTCAAAAAAGAACACGGCCAGCCGCTGGCGGGCCGGGCCGGCGGGTGCCTCTGCCACGTCGGTCGCTTCCACGGCCTGCGCCTCTGCCGTGGTGGCGGTGTTCGCGGCGGGTTCCGTTCCAAGGTTGCTTCCCAGGATGCCCAGGAGCAGGCCCGCGGTCGCGACCAGGTTGATCGGCACACCGATCTTCTGGGCCCGGGTCGCGGTGTCCTTGCCGGGGCGTCCGTAGGACCAGGCTACCAGGGCGACGCTGGGCACCAGGCTGAACAGGCCCCAGAACACCAGGTCCGGTACGTAAGGGGGCAGTTCATAGCGGTCGGTCAGGCGGTCGAGAATCTCGATCGCGACCCAGCAGCCAGCGACATAGACACCAATGGTGGGCAGTACGCGTCGCTCGCGCAGTTCTTTCATGAAATCAACCATGGGCTGGGATTATAGACATCTTCTGTCGCCGTTTAGTTGATTGCTGCGCCCGGCTTACATGTTCACGACGTGATAGTGCGGGTCGTCCTCGGCCACCTCGATATCCACCAGGTTGCCGGCGGCGCGGATCATCTGCCGGCATTCGGGGCTCAGGTGGCGAAGGTGCAATGTCTTGCCGGCGTTGCGGTAGCGCTCGGTGATGGCGTTCAGCGCTTCCAGGCTGGAGTAGTCCGCCACGCGCGCTTCCTTGAAGTCGATGATCACGTTATCCGGGTCGGTTGCTGGCGACATGCGCTCGGAAAACTCGCGCACGGATCCGAAATACAGCACGCCCTGAAGGCGATAGATACGCGTGCCATCGGGCTCGTCGTGCGGATTCATGCGCACGTGTTGCGCGCTCTCCCAGGCGAACGACAGCGCCGACATGATCACGCCGACCAGCACTGCCAGTGCCAGGTTGTGCAGCAGCACCGTGACCAGCGTGACCACGATAATGACCAGCACGTCGATTTTCGGCACCTTGCCAAAGGTCTGGAATGAGGCCCACTCGAAGGTGCCGATGACCACCATGAACATCACGCCGGCCAGGGCCGCCATCGGGATTTCACCGATCACCGGGCCGCCGACCATGATAAAAAAGGTCAGCGCCAGCGCGGCAACGATGCCGGATGTGCGACCGCGGCCACCGGATTTGATGTTGATCAGGCTCTGGCCGATCATCGCGCAGCCGCCCATGCCGCCAAACAGCCCGGACAGCACGTTGGCGCCGCCCTGCGCGAAACACTCGCGGTTGCCCTGGCCGCGGGTGTCGGTCATGTCATCGATCAGTTGCAGCGTCATCAGCGATTCGATCAGGCCGACCATGGCAACAGTCACCGCGATACCACCGATCAGCAGCGTCGTTTCCAGGTTCCAGACGATGTCGCCCGGCCATACCAGTGGCGGGAAACTGCCCTTCAGTTCGGCGCTGCCGGTGCCTTCGAGCAGCACGTCGGACACGGTCTTGGTATCGACCACGCCGAAATAACTGAGCAGGCCGATACCCAGGATGGCCACCAGGATGGACGGCACGGCCTTGGTCAGGCGCGGGAAGAACTCGATGATGGCCATGGTGGCCAGCGCCAGGCCGCCCATCACCCATAACTGGTTGCCTGGCAGCCAGTGGCCGTCGGGCGACTGGAAGACCTCGAACTGCGCCAGCAGGATCAGGATGGCCAGGCCGTTCACAAAGCCCATCATGACCGGGTGGGGCACCAGGCGAATGAAACGGCCCAGCTTCAGCGCGCCCACCACGCCCTGGATCAGGCCGGCAATCATCACCGTGGCGAACATGTATTGCAGGCCCAGGTCGTCGATGCCCAGTTCCGCGCCGCGCTGGTTGCCGATATCAACGGCCTTGGCCACGACCACGGCGATGGCGCCGGTGGCGCCGGAGATCATGCCCGGACGGCCGCCAAAGCCCGATGTCACCAGCCCCAGGAACACCGCTGACCACAGGCCGATGATGGGGTCCACGCCGGCGATGAACGAGAACGCGATGGCCTCGGGTACCAGCGCCAGGGCGACGGTCAGCCCGGAGAGGGTGTCGTCTTTCCAGTTGCCGTTTTTCTTTTCGAACAGTTTGAAGATCATGGTCTGGCCTGGTTGGTCCGGGGCGGCGGGCAAAGGGCGCGGATTCTACCCTAAACCAGTGCGGGTGGTTTCGACCAGCGCGTTCCAGACCGCGTCGATGCGGCGAACCCGTCGCAGGTCGGGGTGAGTAAGCAGCCACAATTGGCCCTCGATGCCCGGCAGGGTGAACAGGCGGTCAAGGCCCGGCTCGGCCTGGTCTGCCGGTAGCAGGGCATAGCCCACGCCGGCCCGGGCCAGCGCGCCCATGGTGGTGAGGTCGTTGGCCCGCGTGACGATGTCGCTGGCGTGGTGGGCTTCGAGCCACTGGAAGGCGTCCAGTCGCATCATCGAGTGATCGGCGCCGATCATCGGGCGGCCGGACAGCTCATCCAGGCCGACGGGTGGTTCGTCACCCAGGATGGCCGGGCGGCACACCCACCAGGCCAGGTCCACGAGCCGGCGCCCAACCTGTTGCTCCGGCGGGCGGGTGGTGGCGCGCAGGGCGATATCGGCCTGGCGGCGGCCCAGGTCGTAGTCGGTGTCGCCGACCAGCACTTCCAGGCGGATGCCCGGGTGACTGTCCCGCAACGCGCGCACTGCCGGCGGGACCAGTGTCCGGGCAATGTTCGGCGCCGTGGTCAGGCGTACCGTGCCTGTGGCCTGCAGGTCCTGGCCGGCGATGTCCAGCTCGATGGACTGGACGGCGGCCTGGGCCTGCCGCGCCGGCGCCAGCATCTTTTCGCCGGCGGGCGTGAGTGCATAGCCTTCCGGCTGGCGATCGAACAGGCGCGTGTCGAGGTCGGCTTCCAGCGTGTTCAGGCGCCGGAACACCGTGGAGTGATTGACCCGCAGGCTGCGGGCGGCACCGGCCAGTGTGCCGGCCTCGGCAATGGCCAGGAACAGTTCCAGGTCGTTCCAGTTCATGGGCGATATTGCAAATGTGCAAGAGAATATTGCCAGTATTGATGATTTCCATGCGTCATCGCAACTGGGATGATGGCTCCACGTTGTCGTAACACTGAATCGAGGAGACACGATATGAACCGTTATGAAGATTATGGTCCCACCGTCCTGCGGATTGCACTGGGCGTTATTTTCCTGGCCCACAGCGCCTACCTGAAGGTGATGGTGTTCACCGTCCCGGGCACCGTGGGCTTTTTCCAGTCGCTCGGCCTGCCGGGCTTTGCCGCCTATGCCACCATGGCAGCCGAAATCATCGGCGGTGTGGCGCTGATCCTGGGCTGGCGTGTGCGCGAAGCCGCGGCCGTGCTGACCGTGGTGTCTCTGGGCGCCACCTGGGTGCATTCCGGCGCCGGCTGGTTGTTCACCAATGAAGGCGGCGGCTGGGAGTATCCGCTGTTCCTGGCGGTCACCAGTTTCGTCCTGGTGCTGACCGGGCCCGGCGCGCTGGCGCTGGGTCGCAAGCGCTCACCGGCGCTGGCGGCAGGCTGATGCTGGGCCCTCGTCCCGGCGTGGAGTGCTACCACGCGCACATCTACTTCGAGCCGTCGGAGCTGCAGCTTGCGACCCGGCTGCATGCGGAAATGAGTGGCCGGTTCGGGCTGCCGATGGGGCGGATTCACAACCGCCCCATTGGGCCGCACCCGGTCGGCATGTTCCAGGTGATCGTGCCCGCCGAGGCGCTCGCAAGGGTGACGGACTGGCTGGAGCATCACCGCCAGGGGCTGGACGTGTTGGTTCACGAAGATACGGGTGATGACTACCGTGACCACACCCACGGCGTGCGCTGGCTGGGGCAGCCGCACCCGCTGGATCTATCGGTCCTGCGCCCGGCGACCCGGGCGCAGGTTTGACTATAGGCGATCAGCCGGCGGGGTAGGTGTAGCTGGCGGCCACGCCCAGTGGCCAGCCGGTGAAGGTGTACAGCAGAAGGAAGGTCGTCCAGGCCACCAGGAAGGTGATCGAGAACGGCAGCATCATCGCCGCCAGGGTGCCAATGCCGGTGCCCTTCACGTAGCGCTGGCAGTAAATGACCACCAGTGGGAAGTACGGCATCAGCGGCGTGATGATGTTGGTGCTGGAGTCACCCACGCGGTAAGCGGCCTGGGTCAGGTCGGGCGAGATGCCCAGCGTCATCAGCATCGGTACGAAAATCGGCGCCAGCAGGCCCCACTTGCCGCTGGCCGAGCCGACGAAGATGTTGACGAAACCGGTCAGCAGCACGATGCCGATAATGGTGATGTACCACGGCAGGGCCATCGCCTTCAGCGCCTGCGCGCCCTCCAGCGCCATCAGCGCACCCAGGTTTGAGACGTTAAACGCGTACACGAACTGGGCGATGAAGAACATGATGACCAGGTAGTAGCCCATGGACTCCATCGACTTTGTCATGCCACGGATCATGTCCTTGGACGACGTGATCGTGCCCGCCACCAGCCCGAAGACGATGCCGGGCAGCAGGAACAGCAGGAAAATCAGCGTGACGATGGACTGCATCAGCGGCGAGGTGAAGTTGGTGAGTGAGCCGGTGGCATCGCGCCACGCTGAGCCCTCGGGCAGCGCGGTCAGGAACAGCACGACCAGGCCCAGCACCATCACGCCCATGGCCGCGGCCAGGCCCTTGCGCTCGGCCGCGCCCAGGTGGTCCATCTTCGGCAGGTCGTCCAGGTCGCCATCGACGACGGTACGTTGCAGTCGCGGCTCGATCACCCGGTCCGTGATGTACCAGGCCAGCGCCACGATCAGTAGCGAGGAGACCGCGGTGAAGTAGTAGTTGTTCAGCGGGTTGGTAATGATGTCGGCGTCGAGGATGCCGGCGCCCACCTGGGTCAGCGAGGCCAGCATCGGGTCCAGCGCCGATGGCGCCGGGTTGGCCGAGAAGCCGCCCGACACGCCCGCGAACGCCGCGGCAATACCCGCCAGCGGATGCCGCCCCGCGGCATAGAAAATCAATCCACCTAACGGGATGACCAGCACGTAGCCGGCGTCGATGGCCGAGTGGCTAAGGATGCCGACGAACACGACCATCGGCGTCAGAAGTACCCTTGGGGTCACCCCCAGCATCGCCTTCAGCCCGGCGTTAATAAAGCCGGATGACTCCGCCACGCCGATGCCCAGCATGGCCACCAGCACCGTGCCGACCGGCGCGAACCCGGAAAAATTGGTGACCATCTTTGAGAAAAACGTGGTCATCGACGAACCGGCCAGCTGGTTGTGCACCACCAGCGCCTCGCCCGTGCGCGGATCAATCACGCTGAACGACACGTAGGACAGCAGCCACGACAGCACCCAGACGATAAACAGCAGGGCGATAAACAGCATCGCCGGGTCCGGGATGCGGTTGCCGATGCGCTCGACGGCGCCGAGGAAGCCGCCGGGTGCGTTGTTGGGGGTATCAGTGGCCTGGGTCATTTCGGGATGTCCTCTTGGTGTTCGGCGGGCGCCGGGCAGCGGCGCCGGAATCGCCACAGTAAAGCAGTTGGCTGCCTGGCGTTCAACCGGGCGGTCGCAGGCACTAGAATAGTGCCATGTCTCTTCCCATCTCCCATTACTCCGACCTGCTCTGCGTCTGGGCCTACGTGACCCAGCCCCGGGTGGACCAGCTCCAGGACACGTTTGGCGACGCCATCGACCTGGGTTTTCATTACGTTCCCGTCTACGGTGCCGCGCTCGACAAGGTCGATGAGCACTGGGGCAGGAAGGGCGGCCTGGCCGGCTACAACCGCTTTGTGACGGGCCTGGTCGACGAATTGACCGACCTGCCGGTGCACGAAGGTGTGTGGGTGGAGAACACGCCAGCCTCATCCGCGCCGGGTCACCAGTGGCTGTGTGCGGCGCGGCTGGCGGAGGCGGACGACGCCTTGCCCGCAGGCGCCACGGCGAAGCTGGCCTGGGCGCTGCGCAAGGCCTTCTTCGCCGAGGCGCGGAACATTGCCGATCACGGGGTGATCACCGAAGTGACCGAGACCGCCGGGGTGGCCGTGGCGCCGTTGCTTGAGCGGATGCGCGATGGCCGTGCCCAGGCCGCGTTCAGCGCGGACCTGGCCGAGACCCGCGCCATGAACATCCGCATCAGCCCCACCATGACCCTGAACGAGGACCGCCAGCGGCTGACCGGCAACGTGAGCTACGACGTGCTGGAGGCCAACATCCGGGCCATGCTGTGACGGTGGCTGATGAATCGCAGTTGATCGCGGCCCTGCGCGACGCGGTGGGCCGGGCCCATGTCGCGACGGACAGCGGCCGCACCGAGCACTTCCGCAAGGGCTTCCGGTCCGGCGAGGGCGCGGCCGCGGCGGTGGTGTTTCCGCAAAGCCTGGTCGGGCTCTGGCGCGCGCTGCAATGCTGCGTGGACGCCGGCGCGGCCATCATCCTGCAGGCCGCGAATACCGGGCTGACCGAGGGTTCAACACCCAGCGGCGACGACTACGGCCGCCCGGTGGTGGTCATCAACACGCTGGCACTGGACGGCATTCACCTGGTCGACCAGGGCCGCCAGGTGGTGGCGCTGCCCGGTGCCACGCTGCACCGGCTGCAGGGCCTGCTGCAGCCGCTGGGCCGGGCGCCGCATTCGGAGATCGGCTCGTCATGCATCGGCGCGTCCATCGTCGGCGGCATTGCCAACAATTCGGGTGGCGCGTTGTGTCATCGTGGTCCGGCCTACACCGAGCTGGCGCTGTTCGCGCGGGTCGATGAAAACGGCCGGCTGGTGCTGGTCAATCACACCGGCATCGAGCTGGGTGATGACCCGGAGACCATGCTGGCGAACCTGGAGCGAGGTGAGTTCGGGGCGGTCGGCGAATTGCCACATCCGGAGGATCCCGCCCGCGCGCGTATGGCTTCGGATCGTGAGTACGTGAAGCGGCTGTGCGATGTTGACGCCGGGACCGCGTCGCGCTTCAACGCCGACCCGCGGCGCCTGTTCGAGGCCAGCGGCTGCGCTGGAAAGGTGGCGGTATTCGCGGTGCGGCTCGATACCTTCGCCGTGCCGGGCCGGGTCAAGACCTTTTACCTGGGCAGTAACGATGCAGCCGCCTTCGCGCGGCTGCGGCGGGGCCTGCTTACCGAGCTGCCGGAGCCGCCGGTGCTGGGCGAGTACCTGCACCGCGACATGTTCGACCTGGCCGCGCGTTACGGCAAGGATGACTTCTACGTGATCGAAAAGCTGGGCACCGCGCGCCTGCCGAAGTTTTTCCGCGCCAAGGGGCGCGTCGATGCCTGGCTGGCCAAGCGCCGCTGGCTGCCCCGGCACCTGAGCGACCGCGTCATGCAGGGGTTCGGGCGCTGCCTGCCGAACCATTTGCCCAGGCGCATGCGGGATTTCCGGGATCGCTACGAGCACCACCTGGTGCTGAAACTGGCCGACGACAACATTGATGCGGGCCGGGCCTGGCTCACCCGTTTCTTTGAGCAGGGCGAAAACGAAGGCGCCATCTTCGAATGCGATGACCGCGAGGCGGCCCGCGCCATGCTGCACCGGTTTGTATCCGCCGGCGCCGCCATCCGCTACCAGCGCGTCAACCAGGGCAAGGTGGGCGAGCTGCTGGCCCTGGACATCGCGTTGCCGCGTAACGAGATGGACTGGCAGGAAAAACTGCCACCGGAGATCAGCCGGCAGATCATGCACCGGCTGTACTACGGCCATTTCCTGTGTCACGTGTTTCACCAGGACTACATACTCGAGCCCGGCGCCGACCCCGTCGCGGTCAAAAAAGCCATGCTGGCGGTGCTCGATGCACGCGGCGCGCGCTACCCGGCCGAGCACAATGTCGGCCATGTTTACGAGGCGGCCCAGGCGCAGAAAGCCTTTTTCGCCGAACTGGACCCCACCAACACCTTCAACCCGGGCATCGGCAAAACCGGCAAGTACCCGGCCGCCGGTGTCGGCGGCTGTGGCTGCCGCTAGGCTATGCTTTGATCCCGCTACTCCACCGAAGAGAATCGTCCATGCACCGATTGCTGATTGCCCTGTTGCTGAGTTTCGCTGTTGTTCCCGCCGGTCTGCTGGCCGATGACGGCGCCCATTTCGACGTGCTGGTCCGCGGCGGTACCGTTTACGACGGCAGCGGCGAGCCGGGCGTGCTGGCGGACGTGGGCATTCGCGGTGACCGCATCGCCGCCGTCGGTGACTTGCAAGGCGCGACCGCCGACAGCGTGATCGACGCCACCGGCAAGGCCGTCTCGCCGGGCTTCATCAACATGCTCAGCTGGGCCATCAACAGCCTGATCGCCGATGGCCGCGGCCTGGGCGACCTGGTGCAGGGTGTGACGCTGGAGGTGTTTGGCGAGGGCTGGTCGCAGGGGCCGTGGAACGAGGCCCTGGTGCAGCGGGCAATGCAACGGCAGAGTGATTTCCAGTTCGACATTCCGTGGACCACGCTGGGTGAATACCTGCAATACCTGGAAGACCGCGGCGTGTCGCCGAATGTGGCCTCGTTTGTCGGCGCGACCACGCTGCGCGTGCACGAGGTGGGCTACGACAACCGGCCGGCCACGGACGAGGAGCTGGCCCGCATGCAGGCGTTGGTGCGCCAGGCGATGGCGGAGGGTGCGCTGGGCGTGGGCTCGTCGTTGATCTACGCGCCGGCCAATTTTGCCGACACCGCTGAGTTGACCGCGCTGGTCGCCGCCGCGGCTGAGTACGACGGCATGTACATCTCGCATATCCGCAGCGAGGCCGGCCAGTTGCTGGAGGCCGTGCAGGAGCTGATCGATATCGCTCGGGCCACCGGCGCCCGCGCCGAGATCTATCACCTGAAGGCCGGCGGCGAGGAGAACTGGCCCAAGCTGGATCAGGCCATCGCCATGGTCGATGCCGCCCGCGCCGAGGGCCTGCCCATCACCGCCGACATCTACACCTATCCCGCCAGCTCCACCGGCCTGAACGCGGCCATGCCGCTGTGGGTGCAGGAAGGTGGCCATGACACCTGGGTCGAGCGGCTGCGCGACCCGGCCGTCCGCGCGCGGGTCATCGACGAGATGCGCAACGGCGCCGACGGCTTCGAGAACCGCGTGGCTCACGCCGGCGGCCCGGACGGCGTGCTGCTGGTGGATTTCCGCAATCCTGACCTGCGCCCGCTGATCGGCAAGACGATCGCAGAGGTCGCCGCCGAGCGGGGCGCTTCGCCGGAAGACACCATCATCGACCTGGTGATTGAGGACGACTCCCGGGTGGGCGTCATCTACTTCATCATGAGCGAGGAGAACGTGGCGAAGAAGGTGGCCGTGCCGTGGGTCAGTTTCGGTTCCGACGCCGGCGCGATGGCGCCCGAGGGCCTGTTCCTGAACCAGAGCACCCACCCGCGCGCCTACGGCACCTTCGCCCGGGTGCTGGGCAAGTATGTACGCGAGGAGAACGTCATCTCGCTGGCGGAGGCCATCCGCAAACTGACCTCGCTGCCAGCCGACAACCTGGCGATCACCGACCGCGGCCGCCTGGCGCCCGGCTACTTCGCCGACGTGGTGGTCTTTGACCCGGCCACGGTGACTGACCACGCCACCTTCGCCGAGCCGCACCAGCTGGCCACCGGCGTCGACCACGTGTTCGTCAACGGCGTGCACACGCTGGCCGGCGGCGAGCACACCGGTGCGAAGGCCGGCCGCTTCGTCAAGGGCCCCGGCTGGACCGGTGCCAGGGACAGCGTCACCTGGCGGCTGGACAACCTGGACAACATCGGCGGCCATGACGTCACCGTGGTCGGCGACCCGCAGGTCATCGACACCCCGGATGGCCGGGCGCTGGAGTTCGACGGTGACGGCGACGGCATCTTCCTGAACCTGCATCCGCTGGAAGGGCAGGACACATTTACCGTGGAAGTCACGTTCCGCCCGGACGGCGACGGGCCGTTCGAGCAGCGCTTCTTCCACATGCAGGAGGACGGCACTGATTCCCGCGTGATGTTCGAAACCCGGGTCCGCGATGACGGCCAGTGGTTCCTGGACACCTTCATCAACGCCGGCGGCGAGAAGGTCACGCTGTTCGCCGAAGACGACCTGCACCCCGTCGACCAGTGGCAGCACGCCGCCATCGTGGTCGCCGACGGTCGCTTCCGGCACTACGTCAACGGCGTGCTCGAACTGGACGAGCCGCTGGCCTATACGCCGCAGGGCCCGGGCCGAACATCGCTGGGCATGCGCATCAATGAAGTGCACTGGTTCCGCGGCGCGATCCGCACCGTGCGTTTCACGCCGGGCGCGCTGTCGCCGGCCGATTTCCTCGACGCCCGTGACTGATGGGCGCGGTTAAGCCGCTCATCCCCGGCCTGGCCTTCAGCGCGCTGATCGCGCTGGCGGTCAGTTTCGTCAGCGAGCGGCTGGGTGGTCCTGCCATGCTGTACGCGCTGCTGTTTGGCATGGCCTTCCATTTCCTCGGCGATGATGAACGCATGTTGCCGGGCATCCGCTTCGCCGGGCGCACGGTATTGCGTGTGGGCGTGGCCCTGCTGGCCCTGCGCATGACCACGGGCGACGTAATGACCCTGGGCTGGCCGGTGGTCACGCTGGTGGTCTGCGGTGTGATCGCAACCATCGCCGTTGGCTGGTGCATTGCACGGGTCTGCCGGCTGTCTTCCGACCACGCCATCCTGTCCGCCGGCGCCGTGGCCATCTGCGGTGCCTCGGCGGCGCTGGCGATCGCGTCCATCCTGCCGAACCACGCCGACAAGGAACGCAACACCATCCTGACCGTGGCCGCGGTCACGGCGCTGAGCACCGTGGCCATGGTGCTGTACCCGGTGTTGGTGTCGTACCTGGGCTTCAATGACCTGACCGCCGGCGTGTTCCTGGGCGCGACCATTCACGACGTCGCCCAGGTGGTGGGCGCCGGTTACATCGTTTCCGAACAGGCCGGCGAAGTATCGACGCTGGTGAAGCTGATGCGCGTAGCCTGCCTGGTGCCCGTGGTGCTGTTTATCGCCCTTTTGATGAAGCGCAAGGGCAGGGCGTCTGGCCGTAAGGAACCGCTGCTGCCGTGGTTCCTGGTGGCCTTTGTCGTGCTGGTGGTGGTGAACAGCCTGGGCTGGGTTCCCGCGCCGGTCACGAATGCGCTCACGCCCGTTTCGGCCTGGTGCCTGCTGACCGCGGTGGCCGCGCTGGGCGTGCGTACTTCGCTGGAGGCCCTGGTCAAGGTCGGCCCTTGGCCGGTCACGGCGATGGTGCTGCAGACCCTGTTCCTGGCGCTGTTCGTGCTCGCCGGACTGTCGCTGATCAACTAGCCAGGTGCACGTAGTCCGATAGCTGCTCGCGGCAAATGTCGCGGATCTGCCCGGCCATGCGCCGGTACAGACTCCGATGCGCCGCGGTCGGGCGCCAGGCCAGCACCACCTCGCGGTCGATGGCAGTATCGTCCATGTCCAGCACCGTGACATCGTCGCGGGGCTCAATTTCACTGCGAATGTACAGTGACGGCAAAAATGCCAGCCCAAACCCGGTGGCGATCATCTGCCGCACGGTGTCCAGGCTGGTGCCCTCGTAGTCCCGCAGCAGGCGCGCGCCGTAGTGGTTGGCGATGGCCTGCATCTGCTCAAACAGCCGGAACCGCTCGTCGATGGCCAGCAGGCGCTCGTCGGCGATCGCGCCGGGTGGCACCGGCCCCTGGCCCACCAGCGGATGGTCCGGCGGCGCGCACAGCCGGAACGGTTCGCCGAACAGCGGGTCGACCACCAGCTCGGAAATCTCCGTCGGCATGACCGTCAGTACCAGGTCGAAACGCCCCGACAGCAGGCCGTTTTCCAGTTCGCGCGGCGAGTCTTCGCGCACGTACAGGCGCAGGGTCGGGTCGGTGGCGTGGATGGTCGAGAGCACCTCGGGCAGCAGGTAGGGCCCCAGGGTGGGGGGTACGCCCAGCCGGTGGATGCCGCTGCCGCCGGTGCCGACGAAGCGCGCGTGATCGCGGATGGAGCTGACCGCGCCGCGAATGGTTTCGATATGCGGCAGCAGTTCACGGCCGGCGCTGGTGGGCAGCGTGCCGGTGCGCGAGCGCTCCAGCAGGATCACCCCCAGCGTGTCCTCCAGCGCGGCGATCTGCGCGGTAATCGTAGGTTGCGAGACGCCCAGTTTCAGCGCCGCCTGGCGAAAGCTACCGGCCCGGACCACCGCGTCCAGGTACTCCAGTTGTTTCAGGGTGGGGGTGCCAACGTGCGCCATGATGCGGTTTCCGCCATGTGATAGCTAAATACTATCTTAAAATATGAAAAATAGGGAATTGTTTTAGCACATGGTGGCGCATAGATTGTTCGCCATCTCCCGGCGCTCGCCGGGCAACCCATCAATGAATCCCAGGAGCCACCCCATGGATCACATGATCGAAGGCGTTCTCAAGTTCCGTTCCGAAATTTTCCCGCAGCGCAAAGCCCTGTTCGAGGAGCTGTCCACCGGGCAGAGCCCCGAGGTGCTGATGATCACCTGTGCCGACAGCCGGGTTGACCCGGGCCTGGTGACGCAGTCACAGCCGGGCGAACTGTTCACCTGCCGCAACGCCGGCAACATCGTGCCGCCGTGGAGTCGCGCCGACGAGAGCAACACCGCGTCCATCGAGTACGCCGTGACCGTGCTGGGCGTGTCCGAAATCGTCGTCTGTGGTCATTCCGACTGCGGCGCCATGAAGGGCGCGCTGGCGCCGGAAAGCGTGGCCGCATTGCCGCAGGTAGCCGGCTGGCTGGAAAACAGCCGCGCCGCCGTGGCCGCCGCACGCAGCCGTCACCCGGACCTGGAAGGCGAGGCCCTGCTGCGCGCCGTGACCGAGGAAAACGTCCTGCTGCAGCTGCAGCACCTGCGCACCCACCCGGCCGTGGCCGCCGTGCTGGCGTCCGGCAAGGTGCGCCTGCACGGCTGGATCTACGACATCGGCGCCGGCGACATCCTGGCGCATAACCCGGACACGGGTCGTTTCGAGTCGCTGACTGCTATTTCAGCGGCCGCGGCCTGAGCCCCGCTGACCGGACACAGGATCAACCATGAAATTCTTTAACACCTCCAATATCCGCGGCGACCTGATGGGCGGCCTGACGGCGGGCATCGTGGCCTTGCCGCTGGCACTGGCCTTCGGTGAAGCCTCCGGCGCCGGGCCCATCGCCGGCCTGTACGGCGCCATCATCGTCGGCTTCCTGGCCTCGTTGTTCGGTGGCACCGGTAGCCAGATCTCCGGCCCCACCGGCCCCATGGTCGTGGTCTTCGCCGGCGTCTTCGCCAGCCTGTCGGGCGAGCCTGCGCTGGTCTTCGCCGCCGTGGTGCTGGCCGGCCTGATCCAGATCGCCTTCGGCGTGTTCCGCTTCGGTCATTTCATCCGCCTGGTGCCGTACCCGGTGATCTCCGGCTTCATGAGCGGCATCGGTGTCATCATCATCGCGCTGCAGATGGCGCGCCTGTTCGGCCACGAACCGGAAGGCAGCGGCACCATCCCGGCGCTGGCGTCCATTCCGGCCGCCGTGATGTCACCGAATGTCACCGCGCTGACCATCGGAGCGATGACCCTGGGTATCGTGTTCTTCTGGCCGAAGAAGCTGGGCAAGTGGATTCCGGCCCCGCTGGCGGCGCTGGCCATCGCCACGGTGTTCTCCACCATGGTGAAGGGCGCGCCCATCCTGGGTGACGTGCCCACCGGCCTGCCGTCGTTCATCATGCCGTCGTTCTCGCAGGACACGATTTTCGTGGTGCTCGAAGCGGCCTTCCTGCTGGCGTTGCTGGGCGCGATCGACAGCCTGCTGACGTCCCTGGTGGCCGACAACATGACCCGCACCCGTCACGAGTCCAACAAGGAACTGGTGGGGCAGGGTATCGGCAACACCGTGGCTGGCCTGTTCGGCGCCATTCCGGGCGCCGGCGCGACCATGCGCACGGTGGTCAACATCCGCTCCGGCGGCCAGTTCAAGCTGTCCGGCATGACCCACAGCCTGGTGTTGGTGGCCGTGGCCCTGGTGCTGGCCCCGGCGGCCTCGCTGATCCCGCACGCGGCCCTGGCCGGCATCCTGATCAAGGTGGGCTACGACATCATCGACTGGACCTACCTGCGCCGCGCCCACCGTGGCCCGCGCTGGGACCTGGTGCTGATGGTGGTGGTGCTGGCCCTGACCGTGTTCGTCGACCTGATCACCGCGGTCGCCGCCGGCGTTGTGCTGGCCGCGCTGGCCTTCATCAAGCAGCTGGGCGAGCAGCAGATCGCGCGCCTGAAGCTGGACAGCGATGAAGTCGGCGACCCCGAAGAGCGCGCGCTGCTGAAGTCCATGCACGACCAGGTCTCCGTGTTCGAGTTCGGCGGCCCACTGAGCTTCGGCGCCGCGGCCGACCTGGGCCACCACGTGCGCGAGCAGGCCGACGGCAAGACCCGCGTGCTGATCCTGGACTTCGCCCGCGTGCCGTTCCTGGACCTGTCCGCCGCCAAGGCGGTGGAAACCATCGCGGTCGACGCCCACGACGCCGGCAAGGCCCTGTACCTGGCCGGTGCCTCGAAAGAGGTGCGTGCGGTACTGGACGGCCTGCGCCTGGTAGACGCCGTGGCCGGCGATCACTGGTTCGCCACCCGCCGCGAGGCGCTTGAAGCGGCCGGACAGAAGATCCGCCGCGAAGAAAGCCCGGGCGCCGGGCTGGACCAGGCGATTCCGGCCAAGTAGCCGGCCGCCTGATCCTAAGAGCAAGACAAAGCGGCGGCGAGCGCAGGCTCCCGCCGCTTTTTCTTGCGATAAGAGTATCACTGTATGATACAGTGGGATTCATGATCGTCATCGACACCGAGAGTCGTGAGCCCCTGGTCGACCAACTATGCCGGTCAATTCGCCAGGCGATCGCGTCCGGTGAACTCGAGCCCGGGGCAACCCTGCCCTCCGCGCGCCAGCTCGGCGCCGACCTTGATATCCATTGGAACACCGTCTCTCGTGCGTACCGCCAACTGGCCGATGAGGGCCTGGTATTCGTGGCGCACGGTCGCAAGGCAAAGGTGATCAACCCGGGTAACGTCAAGCGAACGCCTTCGCCGGCCGATCTGGCCGCCCTGGCAAAGGCATTTCGCGATGCGCTAACGAACGCGAAACTGGCCGGAATTGATGAGCCGTCTGCGCGGGCGCTATTTTGCAAGGAGATGGACGAATGTCAGCTTTGACTTGGGGAGACTTTTCGGTGTCGGTCGCTTACGGCGGCATTCTTGGGTTGGTCCTGTGGCTCTTGCACCGGCGACAAATTCGAAACTACAAGTTGATGCCGCCTGAGAAGGTGATCGAAGAAATGGCCAGGAACCGATCGCCGCGTCGACTAATCCTCCACATCCTGCTGCCGGTCATTCCTGCCGTTATTTTTTTGCTCTATATCCTGCCGGGTTGGCTGGGTTTCAGGCTGAACTGGGCTTCGTTCATGATCGGAATCGCGCCTTACCTCATATGGCAACAACTGGTGGCACTGAAGTTCTATCGGTCGGTCGAGATGCGCTCCAACGAGGCCAGAATGGCCGAGCGCGGACAGGGCGGAATGCGTCTGGCCCTGCCCCGTGAGCGCAGGCTGCGTGATTTTTCGTCGGTGTACTGGCGCATGGCACCATTCCTTATTTGGTTTGTCGGCACCCAGGCAGCTGTTACGGGTCATCTACTGGGCTTCGGTCAATCCGGGCCCAATGGCCTGACCTTTATCCTCACGCTGGCGCTGGTGACGATTCCAGGCATGGTGTTTTTCTATTGGTTCGCCGGTCGTGTAATCCGTGAACCCATTGATCTCAGGAGTGACGATCCGGCTCATTTCACAACTGACGTAGAGAAATACCTGCGTCAACGTGGAAACAGTGTACTGGCCATGGCCAGTGCGGCGATGCTGGGAACGGTGTCTCTTGAGCTGGTCCTGGGTTTCGGGTTGCCCTACTGGCCGCTCTGGGTCGTATGGTTGTTGTTCGGGCTTTCCGGCCTTTGGTGTGCGATTGGTGGTGCAAATCAGTTGGCGGCGCTGGAGCGCAAACGCTGGAATGCGCAGGAAGCGCAGGAAGCGCTTCCGAACTGAACCTCACGCCAGGTTCTTCCCCAAAACATACGGTTTCATCCCCTGCGATTCGACTGGCAAGGTGATAGGATTGCCTGTCCGGGGCCTGTGATTCTTTCGTTGGAGCAGGGCTCACGTTCCCGATGAATTTAGAGCGCCCGATGGCAGGTTTGCCGCCGGGTTCGCAACCGTATCGCGTGTCGCCGCCAGGGCGGCTGCGTCATCCTGATGAAACGAGAACGCTGTAAAACGACGTTATGACCGCAAACATTATCTACACGCTGACCGACGAGGCGCCCGCGCTCGCCACCTACTCATTGCTGCCCATCATCCGCGCGTTTACCGGCCCGGCCGGTGTGGACGTGACCACGAAGGATATTTCGCTGGCGGCCCGCATCCTGTCGCACTTCCCGGAGGCGCTGGCAGAAGACCAGCGGGTGCCGGACGCACTGGCGGAGTTGGGTGACCTGGTGAAGACGCCGGAAGCGAACGTGATCAAGCTGCCGAACATCAGTGCCTCGGTGCCGCAGCTCACGGCGGCCATCGCCGAGCTGCAGCAGCAGGGTTTTGCGGTGCCGGACTACCCGGCCGAGCCCGCCAGCGATGCGGAACGTGAGACCCAGAAGCGCTATGCGAAGGTGCTGGGCAGCGCGGTCAACCCGGTGCTGCGCGAGGGCAACTCCGATCGCCGCGTCGCCGATGCGGTAAAGGAATACGCCAAGGCTAACCCGCACTCCATGGGCGAGTGGTCTTCGAAATCACAGACGCGGGTCGCGCACATGGAAGACGGCGATTACGTCTCCAGCGAACAGTCAGCGACGATCGAGAGCGCCGGCAACCTGCGCATCGAGTTGCAGGCCGAAGATGGCGGCGTCACGGTGCTGAAAGAGGCCGTCGCGGTGCAGGCCGGTGAAGTGGTCGACGCCGCGGTCATGCGCGTCGAGCCGCTGAAGGCCTTCTACGCCGATGCCATTGAAGAGGCGAAGGACAAGGGCGTGCTGCTGTCGCTGCACCTGAAGGCGACCATGATGAAGGTCTCCGACCCGATCATGTTCGGCCACGCCGTCACGACCTATTACCAGAGCGCGTTCGACAAGCACGCTGCGAAATTCGCCGAGCTGGGCGTGAAGCCCAACAACGGCATTGGCGATGTCTACGCCAAGGTCGCCGGCCTGCCCGCCGACCAGCGCGATGCCATCATCGCCGACGTCGAGGCCTGCTACGAGACCGGCCCGGCGCTGGCCATGGTCGATTCCGACAAGGGCATCACCAACCTGCACGTGCCCAGTAACGTCATCATCGACGCCTCCATGCCGGCGGCCATTCGCACGTCCGGCCAGATGTGGGGCCCGGACGGACAGCCGGCGGACACCATCGCCATGATCCCGGACCGCAGCTACGCCGGCATCTACCAGGCGGTCATTGAAGATTGCCGCAAGCACGGCGCCTTCGACCCGACCACCATGGGCAACGTCTGCAACGTCGGCCTGATGGCGCAGAAGGCGGAAGAGTACGGCTCGCACGACAAGACCTTCGAGGTGCCTGCTTCCGGCCTGGTGCGCGTGGTCGACGGTGACGACAACGTCATCTTCGAGCACGACGTGGACAAGGGCGACATCTGGCGCATGTGCCAGACGAAAGACCTGCCCATCCGCGACTGGGTGCGCCTGGGCGTGAAGCGCGCACGCGACACCGGCGATGCCGCGATATTCTGGCTCGACCCGCGCCGCGGCCACGACGCCGAGTTGATCGACAAGGTGGAAGCCTACCTGCAGGACCACGACACCGACGGTCTGGATATCCGTATCGAGTCGCCGGCCCGTGCCATGGAAGCCACGCTCAAGCGCGTTCGCGCCGGTAAGGACACGATTTCCGTGACCGGCAACGTGCTGCGTGACTACCTGACCGACCTGTTCCCGATCCTGGAACTGGGCACCAGCGCCAAGATGCTGTCCATCGTGCCGCTGCTGGCCGGTGGCGGGCTGTACGAAACCGGTGCCGGTGGTTCCGCGCCCAAGCACGTGCAGCAGTTCGTGGAAGAAGGCCACCTGCGCTGGGATTCACTGGGTGAGTTCCTGGCCCTGGCCGTGTCGCTGCAGGAACTGGGCGAGCAGTCCGGTAACGCACAGGCCAAGGTGATTGGCGATGCGCTGAACCGCGCCAACAGCCGCTTCCTGGCCGAGAACCGTTCACCGTCCCGAAAGGTGGGTGAGCTCGACACGCGTGGCAGCCACTTCTACCTGGCCCTGTTCTGGGCCCGCGAGATGGCCGACCAGGCCGATGACGCGGCACTGGCCGAGCGCTTCAAGCCGCTGGCCGAGGCGCTGGAGGCCAACGAGGCCACCATCGTCGCGGAACTGAACGGCGCGCAGGGCAACGCCATCGAGATTGGCGGCTACTACTACCCGGATACGGCGAAAACCGCGTCGGCCATGCGCCCCAGCGCCACGCTGAACGGGTTGATCGACGCCTGATCCACGCTCGGCAAGGGACCTGCACGGCTGGTTTTTCGACCAGCCGTGCATCCGGTCCGACACCGTGAGTCCGCAATCGGCCTGACTCGCGGTAGGATAGGGGTATGTCACGGATATCCCATCCCACCATAAACAGGGTCCGGGCATGGCTCAGTATCCTGTTGGCCAGTGGCCTGCTGCAGGCGTGTGCGACCACGGCTGGGCCCGCTTCCGGAAAAGACCTCAACATGCCGCCCCCGGTACCGGACTCGTTGCGGCCACATTCCGCCATCACCGGCCCGTTTGGGCCGAAGCCAGCCATGCCGGCGCCGAACGAGTTGTTTGCCCTGACCGATGCCCAGGTGGACGAGTTCATGGCGTTCATGGACGGGCCGCAGGCGCGCCAGGTGCCCAGGCACCGCCGGCTTTACGATTTCATCGAAGCGTTCAGCCAGGACTTCAACTACCAGGATGACACCCTGGGCGCGGGATTGGCCATGACGACCGGTAGTGGCAATTGCCTTTCGCTGGCCATTCTGACGACCGCGCTGGCACGGGTCGCCGGTATCGAGATTGGCTACCAGCTGGTCAGCGACGCGCCGGTCTACGAGATGGACGGCCAGGTGATCCTGAAGGGCGTGCATGTGCGTAGCCAGTTGTATGACCCGGCCGAGATGACCCCGGGTGCGCTGGTGATTGCGAACCGTGCGCGCATCATCATCGACTACTTCCCCACCGGCCGTGAGCGTTTCGTTGCCAACCTGGACGAGCGCCAGTTTATCGCCATGTACTACCGCAACATCGCCGCCCAGGCGCTGGGCGACGACGACCTGGGCCGGGCCTACTGGTACGCGCACGAATCACTCCGCTACGCCCCGGACCACGAGGCGGCCATCAACACGCTGGCCGTTGCGCACCGCCGTATTGGTGACCCCATGCGCGCCGAGGAGCTCTACCTGTACGGCGTTGAGAATGCAGACAACAAACTGTCGCTGTTGAAGAACTACCGTGTGTTGCTGGCCTCCCAGGGGCGCGTAGCCGAAGCACGCCAGGTCGAGGCCCGGCTCAGCCGCATGGAAGACCCCAGCCCGTTCAACTGGCTACAACTGGCGCGCGATGCCAGCGACGAGGGCCAGTTTGATGACGCGGTGCGTTTCTACAACCGCGCGCTCGAGTTGGCGCCCTACATGCACGAGGGCTACGCTGGTATGGCGCAGGCGCATTACGCAGCTGGCGAAGTCGAGCAGGCGCGCCAGGCCATGGACGAGGCCATCCGCCGCACCATGCGCGTCAGCACGCGCGAGGCCTACGAGGGCAAGCTGGCGGCGCTGAAAGCGAAATCCGACCTGCTTTAGTCACGAAAACCGCACTAGAATGGGCTGGCGGCCGCCTGGGCCGCGTGAGGGAGGCTCAAATCATGAAAGCATACGCGGCAGAGTTCGTTGGCACGTTCTGGCTGGTCCTGGGTGGTTGCGGTAGCGCGGTACTCGCCGCGGCATTTCCCGAGTTGGGGATCGGGTTCATGGGCGTTGCACTGGCGTTTGGCCTGACCGTGCTGACCATGGCGTTCGCTATCGGCCACATTTCCGGCTGTCACCTGAACCCGGCGGTGTCGTTCGGCCTTTGGGCCGGTGGACGTTTCCCGGCGAAAAAACTGGCGCCCTACATCATCGCCCAGGTGCTGGGCGGTATCGTCGCCGGCGGCGTGCTGTATGTCATCGCCACCGGCCAGGCCGGTTTCGACGTGGCCGCCAGCGGCTTTGCGACTAACGGTTACGGCGAGCACTCGCCCGGTGGCTACAGCATGCTCGCGGCGCTGGTCTGCGAAGTGGTCATGACCATGATGTTCATCGTCGTCATCCTGGGTGCGACCGACAAGCGCGCGCCGGCCGGCTTTGCCCCCATCGCCATCGGCCTGTGCCTGACCCTGATCCACCTGATCAGCATTCCGGTCACCAACACATCGGTCAACCCGGCGCGCAGCACCGGTGTCGCGTTGTATGTCGGCGACTGGGCCCTGGGGCAGCTGTGGCTGTTCTGGCTGGCGCCCATCGTCGGCGCGCTGTTGGGTGCGGTGATTTACAAGTTTATCGGTGGAAACAACGACTGAACCCGGCCGTGAATGATTGGCTATAGCCAGTTGGGTTGGCTGGCTATAGCCATTCTGGCAATTCGGCTATAGCCAGTTTGGCAAATTGGCTATAGCCGAATGTGCTCGAATTGGGGGGCGTTGATACGAATCGCCGCCGCGTTACGTATAAGGGTGTAACCGGGCAGTGTGGGTTGCGTTCATCGTTTGTTAAGATGTCGTACATCCGCTGTGTACTTTTTGCATCAACATGTTTTAGTATGTTGCGGGTTCATGGCATCTTTTCCATGACACTCTGAACGGGGGAACAGTCTAGGATCGAGTACGCACCTTGATCCAAGTGGCTGTTTTCAGGGGCCGACAGGGACGGTCGGCGACAACGACAGGAGGTACACGGCGGGACGCCGCGTGCTTCCGAAAATAAATAGGGGAGACCTCATGCGGTTTCTGTCGAAGTACGCGGCCCACCAGAATGGCCGTGAATCCGTCGCGCGCACGCGCCCGTCTTTAACTGTATTCCAACGAACCGGCTTGCTGGCATTGGCCATTGCAATGTCCTGGTCTGGCCTTGCCCAGGCACAGATTCTGCCGGTTGTCAGCCGAAACAACTTTGTCTGTCCGGGTAACTTCCCGGGCGCGAGTTTTGGCTGTACCTCCAATGACATCAGCATTGCCTCCACCACGGTCGACAGTGGTGAAACCATGTGCATGGAAGGCGACAGCATTTCCGTGACCGTGGCCATGCAGCTGGAGCAAAACGGTAGCAGCCGTTATGACGCCCTGGTCTGGATCGGTCAGTCCGGCAACGACCCCAGGGTTGCGGTTCCATTGGATGGCAGCAACCAACCGACCGGCGAAGCCTGTTTCGTCTCGACATTGCCGGGATTTGAGGTCGGCAATGCCGGGTTTATCGACCTGGAAAACGGCGCAGACGCATGTAACGACTCGGCCAACGCCAACACGCCCATTGACCAGATCGTTGGACCCATCACGGTGACCTGCGCGGACTCCGACAACGATGGCCAGCTCGATCTGCAAGGCCTGATCACCTGGCAGAACAACTCGGGGCAGGCCAACTGTGGCGACCCCGGTGCGGATCCGCTGACGCCGCATCCGGATACCGGTTTCAGTCTGATCCCCAACTCGAACAACCCCAAGTGCCGTTTCGGTACGGTCAATGTGCCGGTGGAAGTGCGTAATGCCAGCCTGACCATCGTCAAGCAGTACACGCCGGGCGGACAGGACTTCACCTTTAACCTGTCCCCGTCGATTGACGGCACGGCTTCTTTCATTCTGACGCCCACCGGTGGCAACACCGATGAGCAGTCCTTCACGCTGGCCGTGCCGGATGGCGGCACCGGCGTGCAGATTACCGAGAACACCGTCATCCTGCCGAACGGCATCGTGCTGGACAGCGCGACCTGTGACAGTGGCAAGGGTGACCCGCGCAATGGCATTACCCTGAACCCGGGTGATGATGTGACCTGTACCTTCGTTAACACGGTGCAGGGCTCCGTTGACATCAACAAGACCGCATCGCCGACGTCCGTTAACGCGGCCGATACCCCGGTGACCTACACCTTCACCCTGACGAACGACGGTCCCGTGCAGTTGACCAACGTTGGCGTGACCGACCCGCTGCCCAACCTGGGCCCGATCAGCTGTGGCAACACCAGCATCAACAACGCGCCGTTCACCAATGGCGCGGGCACGCTGGACCCGGGCGAGAGTGTCGCCTGTACGGCCACCTACGTGTTCTCCCAGGACGACATGAATGCCGGTGGCAACCTGGTCAATACGGCCACGGTGTCCGGCAGCTACCCGGGTGGCACGGCAATGGATAGCGATGGCGCCTCGGTGGCGGCCATCCAGAACCCGTCGTTGCTGCTGCGCAAGGCCGCGTTGAACGAGGCGCTGGTGTCCACCGACTCCTACAGCTTCGTCGGCGAGGTGATTACCTACACCTATGACGTCACCAACACCGGTAATGTCAGCCTGCCGGGCCCGGTGACCGTGGTCGATAACCAGACCGCCGCCAACCAGCCGGCGCCGGTTTGCCCGGCCGTGACGACCGTGGGCAACAACGATGGCAACCTGGATCCGCAGGAAACCATCCAGTGCTCCACCACGCGAACGATTACGCAGGCCGACCTGAACGCCGGCCAGATTCTTAACCTGGCCACGGCCAGCGCCGGTGGAACGGACTCCAACCAGGACTTCGCCACCATCGACGCACAGCAGTCCCGCACCCTGGGCCTGCAGAAGATGGCCAACCCGACCCAGTACAACATGGTCGGTGACATCATCAGCTACAGCTTTACGGTAACCAACACGGGTAACGTTTCCCTGGCTGGTCCGGTGACGGTTAATGATGACCAGGAAACGGTCACCTGCCCGGCCGTCACGACCGTGGGTAACAACGACGCCAACCTGGATCCGGGTGAATCCGTGGTCTGTACCGCTTCGCGGACGATCGACCAGGCGGACATCAATGCCGGTTCGGTCACCAACGTGGCAACGGCAGCCGCCGATGGCGTGAACTCGGGCCAGGCCCAGGCCACCGTCACGGCCAACCAGAATGCTTCACTGGCGCTGTCCAAGTCGGCCAACCCGACCACGTACGCGGCAAACGGCGACCAGATTGTCTACACCTACCAGGTGCAGAATGACGGCAACGTGTCGCTGCCGGGTCCGATCACTGTTTCGGATGACCAGACGGCGGGCAACCAGCCGGCGCCGACCTGCCCCGATGTCAGCACGGTGGGCAATAACGATGGCAACCTGGATCCGGGTGAAGCGATCAGCTGTACTGCGACGCGAACCATCAGCGATGCCGACCTGGGTGTGGACTCCATCACCAATGTCGCAAATGCAAGCGCGGGCCAGACCATGTCGAACAACTCGCAGGCGACGATCAACAACATCCAGAACCTGGAGTTGGTGCTCGACAAGTCTGCCGACGTGGCAACCTACAACGCCGTGGGCAACGTGATCACCTACAGCTACCTGGTCACGAACCAGGGCAACGCGCCGATCAGCAACATCTCGCTGAATGATGACCAGCTGGGCGCCATTTCCTGCCCGATGGGTACGCTGGGCGCTGGTGCCTCCATGACCTGTGAGGCCACGGAGACGATTGATCAGATGCATCTCGATGATGGCTCAATCACCAACATTGCACAGGCGTCAGGCCTGGGTGATGGCCAGGAAGGCGAAGTGCTTTCCAACGAGGACACGGTCACCGTCAACGCCGTCCAGCGCCGCACCATCAGCCTGGACAAGATCGGTGCACCGACCACGTACTCGGCGGTGGGTGACATCATCACCTACGACTACACCGTCACCAACACGGGCAACGTGACCCTGAACGGCCCGCTGGTTGTCGTCGATGACCAGATCGCCATGGTGACCTGCCCCGACGTGATGGAGTTCGCTCCGGGTGCGTCCGTGGTCTGCCAGGCGACGGATACCGTGACCCAGGAAGATATCGACAACGGCTCGATCATCAACCAGGCCACGGCGACCATCGACGGTGTCAGCTCCAATGCCTCGACCTTCACGGTCACCGCCGTCCAGAACCGAAGCATGTCCCTGGACAAGACGGTCATGCCGACAACGTACTCCCAGGTTGGAGACGTGCTGGCGTACACCTTCGTGGTGACCAACACGGGTAACACCACGGTGACGGGCATCAGCATCGACGATCCCTTGATCACGGATGCGACGTGCCCGCTGACCGAGTTGGCACCCACCGAGTCCATGAACTGCACCGGCAGCCTGACCGTCGAGCAGTCACATATTGATGACGGCAACGTGCTGAACGTGGCCCGAGCCAACGGTGACAGTGACACCCAATCGAACCAGGCCGATGCCAACGCGACGGTCGAACGCGGTAGCCTGTCCGTGGTCAAGGTGGCCAACGGTACCGACCAGGCCTTCCAGTTCACCAGCGCAACCCTGGGTGATTTCGAAATCACCACGACGGATGGCGCGGGTAGCCAGGTGTTCCCGAACATTGTCGCGGGCGACTACGACATCGCGGAAACGGTGCCGGAAGGCTGGAACCTGGACAGCGCCACCTGTGACAACGGCGACGATCCGGCCAGCATCACGCTGGGTAACAACGAGACGGTAGTGTGTACCTTCGAGAACTCTGAGCCGACGTTGACCGCCACGGTGCTCACCGAGCAGTGCATCTCGGATACCCCCTGGGTTGATTACGCCCTGGGTGCCGAGAACTTCGAGCCTGGTGCGAACCCGGTCACGATCCGCTGGTACAAGGAAGACGGCAGCAACGAGCTGGTCGAAGAACTGACCGGCCAGCCGCTCAGCGGCCGCCTGCTGTGGCCCGGTACCGTCGTTGACCAGAATGACATCGCTATCGACTGGCCTGGATGGGAGTTGGTGAACGGTGTGTGGGTACAGATCGATGACGGCCTGCGTCCGACCATGCGCGTCGAGTTCGAGGTCAACCCGACGGTCGACGCGATCGTGAGCTACCCGCCGGCCACGCCGTTCTGTGCGGCCGAGCCGCCGCCGCCGGCACCGCCGCCGCCGCCGGCGCGTCCGGCAGTACCGGTCCCGGTCGACCAGCCGCTGGCCCTGCTGCTGATGCTGCTGTCGGTCCTGGGTGTGGCCTGGTACACGCAGCGAGGCCGCCTGTAACGCAAGGGGATGAGAGGGCCGGGCCCGCAAGGGTCCGGCTCGTTTCTCCAGCCTGACAGGCTACTTTGATCAGAAAGAGAACCGGCGCCGATGCGCCGGTTTTTTTATGGCTGGGGTTTGCTGCCGAAGCAGGGCAGCACGTCGCGTTCGAAGTAGGGGGGCTGGTTGACCCAGAACATGATGTCGACGTTAAGGAAGTCGGCGGCGAAGGCGTGCAGTAGCGGCACCAGGCTGCCGGCGGGTTCATTTGCGGCGACTTCGCGCCCGGTCACGCCGGCATAGTTGCCGTCCTGCACGGCGATGCCCAGCGGCACGCTGTATTCATCCTCGTGCATCATTGCGAGTGCATGGTTGAGCTGGCCCCGCCGCGTCACCATCAGGTCCGGTGCGCCCAGGCCGACGCCGATGGCCTGGCCGTGTTCGTAGATGGATTCCAGGTAGCCCTCGTCCTCCCACGGTAGCCATTCACCGGGCATGAAGTTGGCGTATTGCATGGTCATGGAGACATCAAAGGCGGAACCCAGTGCCGACATATTGGTCTTCAGCGCCTGGGCGTAGGCCTCGGGCGTGAAATCGCCGGATGAGACCTGGCTGACACCGATGGCGGACTCCTGCAGGTTGATGCCGGCGATAGTCCCGTCGAAGGCCCCCGCCAGGGCTTCCAGCAGGGCCGCAAAACGGGCCTGGACGGCCGGGTTCCAGCGCTTGACGACCCAGCCCTCGGTATCCCCTTCATCGGTGTACTGTGGCACCGCACCACCGGCGAACTCGTCGCTGAGCAGGTAGTCGGGCGCGGGCTGGTATGGGTCAAAGAATGTCGCGTCCTGAAGTTGGATCCACAGGGATTTTCCATGGCTCGCCAGGTAGTCAATATCTGCATGGATGCGACTGAAATCGTACTGGTCGCGCTCTGGCTCCAGGTCGCGCCACAGGTACATGACCTGGGCGCCGGCGAAGCGCGGGTGCTGCAGCAGCGGGTGGCCCCGCAGGCTGTCACGGTCGCGCGCGAAATAGACGAAATGGCGGATGCCGTCGTCCGGCAGCGGGCATTCGGCCTGCTGGTACCGGGTCCAGGCGTCGGCGTAGCGGTCGGCGGGGTTCTGCCAATGGGCATCGTTGCCGGCCGCGCACTGGGCATACAGGGCGATGGCCGCCGGGAGCAGGCACGGTTTGAACAGGGTCATGCGCCGAGTTTAGCGCATGGGTTAGGATGCCATTTCCCTTTTGTTCGCCACTCGCCGGAGAACCAGCGCTGGATACTTCATTTCCCCCGGGACGCCGTTCCCGCAAATGGGCCTGGGCCCTGGCCGTGGTGGGCTGCCTGGCCGTCAACGCGAAGGTGCTCGCGCAAGAGTCGGTCACCTGGTACATCAACCTGGATGTGATTGATGGCACCGGCGCGCCCTTGCGGGAAGACATGGCCCTGCGCGTCGAGGCTGGCAGGATGACGGACCTGCTGCCAATGGCGGAGTGGGTGCCCCCGGTCGACCCAGGTATCGAGGTGTACGACGCCGAAGGGCGTTACGCCATACCCGGCCTGGTCGATACCCACGTCCACCTGGCCACGGTGCCGGAACAGGACGACGCAGCGGCGGCGTTACGGCGGCAGCTCTACGGCGGCATCACTGCAGCCAGGGACATGGCCGGTGACGTCCGGGTACTGGCGGGCATCGCCCGGGACACACGCCTGGATCGGATGACCGGCCCGGATGTGTACTACTCGGCCCTGATGGCAGGGGAGAGCTTCTTCCAGGACCCACGCCCGGCATCCTCGGCGCGCGGCGCAGTCGCGGGCCAGGTGCCATGGATGCAGACGATCGATGCCGAGACAGACATGCCGCTCGCCGTGGCCATGGCCCGCGGCACCTGGGCCACGGGCATCAAGGTCTACGCCAACCTGCCCGCTGAACGGGTCGCGGCGATCACTGCCGAGGCGCACCGGCAGGGTATTTCGGTGTGGGCGCACTCGACCGTGTTTCCGGCGTCACCGGCGGAGGTGGTGGATGCCGGTGTCGATGTTATTTCCCATGTCTGCCGGCTTGTGTTCGAAACCACGGCAGCCGTCCCTGAGACCTACCACCACGACAGCATCCCGGACTACGCGGGCACCGACCCCGCCGACCCCCGGATCCTGGCCGTTTTCGATGCCATGCGCGAGCAGGGTACGGTCCTTGATGCGACGTTGGGCCTGTACGGTCGTATCGAGGCCCGGTACCGCGACAACCAGGCCGATGCCGCCAAGCCATTCGACGGCTGTCCCCCGCGGTTTGCCGCGGCGCTGGTGGCCCAGGCCGTGTCGCATGGCGTGACGGTGTCGACCGGCTCGGATTTCGTCAATCCTCCGGAGGACGAATGGCCGGCCCTCCATGATGAACTGCGTGCACTAGCCGGCGAAGCGGGCATGACGCCACTGGCGCTGATCCAGGCGGCCACGCAGGTTGGCGCCCGTGTACTGGGCATCGACGGCGTGACGGGCACGCTGGAGCCGGGCAAGCGGGCCGATTTTGTGCTGCTGGGCAAGAACCCACTCGACGATATCACCCATATTGACAGCATCGAGATGACGGTCAAGCACGGCCGCCGCTATCCAAGATCTGAATACCTCGAACTCGACCAGGAGCAACCATGAACGCACTGACACGCAGGCAATGGCTTGCCGGCTCGGCCGCACTGCCCGTCGCACTCGGCTACGGGCTGGCACCGATGACGGCGCTGGCGGACCCGGGTGTAAACGACGTTCTGCCCATGGTGTTCAACGCCCTGGGCGGGATCAGCAACCCCAACCTCCGGCTGCTGGCGCAGGAGGGCGAAGCGGCGGTCGGCCGCAGCGGCACTCGCCTGGATGCCCGCGCGCTGGCCGACCTGCGTTCCTCCGGCACGACCGCGGTCAATATCACCCTGGGCTACGTGTTCGGTGACGAGGACCCCTTCGAGTACTCGGTGGCCGAGATTGCGCGCTGGAACCGCAACATCCAGGCCCACCCGGACCAGTTGCTGAAGGTCCGGTCAGCCAGTGACATCCGCACTGCGAAGGAGAGTGGCCGAACGGGCGTGATTTATGGCTTCCAGAACACCGAGATGCTGGGTACCGACGCGGGCCGTGTGGCGACCTTCGCGGGGCTGGGTACGCGGGTCGTGCAGCTGACTTACAACGGCGCCAACGCGGTGGGTGCGGGCTCTATGGTGCCCGAAAACACGGGGCTCACGCCGTTCGGTCACGATGTCGTTGCCGAACTGAACGCCAACCGTGTGCTGGTGGACCTGGGCCACAGCGGCGAAGCCACCTGCCTGGATGCGATCGCCGCGTCGACCGCGCCAATCTGCATCAGCCACACGGGTTGTCGCGCGCTCGCCGACCTGCCGCGCAACAAGACCGACCAGGAACTTCGTGGCGTTGCCCAGGGTGGCGGTGTGGTGGGGATTTATTTCATGCCGTTCCTGGCCGAAGACAGCTTTCCCGGTGCGGTCGACGTGGTCCGGCATATCGTCCATGCCATCAACGTCTGTGGCGAGGACCATGTGGGCATCGGTACCGATGGGGGTACCACGCAGATCGATGACATGCCGGCCTATCACAAGTTGATCGACGACGAGATTGCCCGGCGCAAGGCGGCGGGTATCGGTGCGAGGGGAGAAAAGCCCGGCGTGGTGCCCTTCATTCCGGACCTGCAGGGGCCGGACCAGTTCCGCAAACTGGCCACCCTGATGGCGGACGCTGGCCTGTCATCCCGTGTGATCGAAAAGGTGCTCGGCCTGAATTTCCTGCGCCTGGTGGAGGACGTCTGGGGGCAGTGATACCCGTGTCATCGGCAGGATTTGCAGTATCGAAAAAGCAGTAAATTTGGCCCACCGGGGTTTCTCGTCTATATTGCCCGGGCGAAGCAGGCGACCGGGCCAGGGAGAATTCGCCGGGTTTCCCGCCTCATCCAATAATCACCTGAGAGCGAGGAGGAGCCTCATGGTTCATGAAATCAAGGAGTTAACGTTCACGCGAGTGGCCGGCAAGACACTGGCCGCGGCGCTGGGCGTTGCGATGATGATCACCACGGCGCAGGCAGCGCCGGAAGACCGCAAGATCAACGCGTCGGCAGTCACTGCCAGCGCACAGTTCAACCGCTTTATCGTCAAGTTCGACGAAAACACCCGTGGTAATTCGGCAAAGGTGCGTGCGAGCCTGGACAATGTGGCTCGCGGCCAGGGCGTTGGCCTGCAGATGCGCCGCCAGCTGGCGGTGGGCTCACATGTCATCGAAACCGATCGCAAGCTGCCGGCCGCAGCCACCGAGGCGCTGATGCGCGCCTTCGCCCGCCGCAACGATGTCGAGTTCATCGAACCCGATGCCATGATGCGGCCAATGCTCACACCCAACGACACGTACTACGGCGCGCAGTGGCACTACCATGACGCCACCGGCGGCATGGCCCTGCCGGGCGCCTGGGATATCGCCACGGGCGCGGGCGTGGTGGTGGCGGTGCTGGACACCGGCCAGACCAACCACGAGGACCTGGTGGGCAACATGGTGCCGGGCTACGATTTCATCAGTGATACCTTCATCTCCCGCGATGGTGACGGCCGTGACAATGACCCGAACGACGAGGGTGACTGGAACCCGGTGGCCAATGAATGTGGCTTCGGTTCGCCGATTACCGATTCGTCCTGGCACGGCACGCACGTGGCCGGCACGATTGCGGCGGTGACCAACAACAACCAGGGCGTGGCCGGCGTGGCCTTTGACGCCCAGGTTCAGCACGTACGCGTGCTGGGCCGTTGTGGTGGTTTGCTGTCAGACATTTCCGACGCCATCATCTGGGCATCGGGCGGTAGCGTTTCCGGCGTGCCGGCCAACGCCACGCCCGCCAGCGTCATCAACATGAGCCTGGGCGGCAGCGGCAGCTGTAGCGGCACCTACCAGAGCGCCATCGACACGGCCATCGCCAACGGCGCCTCCGTGGTGGTGTCCGCCGGCAACAGCAACGCCAACGCGGCCAATTACCGCCCGGCCAGCTGTAACGGTGTGATCACCGTGGCGGCGTCCGACCAGAGTGAGAGCCGGGCCAGCTACTCCAACTATGGCAGCACCGTGGAAATCACCGCCCCCGGCGGCGATTTCAACCGTGACGGCGTGGCCATCGCCTCGACACTGAACGACGGTGCGACCACCCAGACCACCGACGGTTACTACTACTACCAGGGCACGTCGATGTCGGCCCCGCACATCTCCGGCCTGGTGGCCCTGATGCTGGAAGTCGCCCCGACCCTGACCCCGGCCGAGGTTTCGCAGGCCATCCAGGACAACGCCCGGCCGCTGGCCGGTAGCTGTTCAGGCGGCTGTGGCGCTGGTATTGCCGATGCGGAAGCCACGTTGCTGGCGCTGGGTGACCCCGAGCCGCCGGTCAACGAGGACCCGGTCGCCAACTTCAGCTTCGCCTGTAGCTTCCTGGATTGCGACTTCAACGATTCCAGCAGCGACTCGGACGGCACCATCGCCAGCCGCGCCTGGACGTTCGGTGACGGGGGCAGTTCCAGCGCCACCAACCCGAGTCACAGCTATGGCGCAGCCGGCACCTACTCGGTCCAGCTGACGGTTACCGACGATGACGGCGCGACCGACACGGTCACGAAGTCCGTCACGGTCAGCGAAGAGCCGCCGGCCAATGAGGACCCGGTAGCGGCCTTCAGCGCGTCCTGCACCTTCCTGGCCTGTGACTTCACCGATGCCAGCAGCGACTCCGATGGCAGCATTGTCAGCCGCAGCTGGACCTTTGGTGACGGCGGCAGCTCAGGCGCCGCAAACCCGAGCCACACCTATGGTGCAGCCGGTACCTACTCGGTCCAGCTGACGGTCACCGATGACGATGGCGCCACCGATACCGTGACCCAGTCGGTGACGGTCGAAGAGGAGCCCAGCGGTCCGACGCCGCCCGCAGCCCCCACCAACCTGACTCTCGACGTGGTTACCCAGGGCAAGGGCCGCAACAAGACCGTGATATCGGTCGAGCTGGGCTGGAACGACAATGCCAGCAACGAAGACAGCTATGAGATCCAGAGCTGTATTGAGAGCGGCAAGGGCCGCAACAAGGTCTGCAACTTTGCGACCCAGGCCACCGTTGGTGCCAACACGACCAGCTGGTCTGACGGCAGCCCTGCGGACAACAAGATTTACCGTGTCCGGGCCGTCAACAGTGCCGGTGAGTCTGACTGGAGTAATGAAGCAAAGAGCTGATCGTCACCACGATGACAGCGTGAAACCCAGGGCCCGGCAGGCGTAAACCTGCCGGGCCTTGCTTTTTTCGGGCGGGCTGGCGATGCTCCCCGAATGAATCCCATCAAGAAATTGACCCGGCCCAACACGTTGCCGCTGGCGTTCCTTTGCCTGGCAATGTGCCTATCCGCAGACGCATTTGAACTGACTGCCGTGGACACCCCCACTTCAGTCGACAGCCTGGCGCCTCGACTGGCCGCCACCAAGGACGACCGGGTTGTCATCAGCTGGCTTGAGCCTCACGAGAAGGGCCATCGCCTGGCCTACGCGCTGTTCAGTGAAGGGCAGGCCGGCCCCGCCCACACGATCCACCAGGGCGAAGGGTTCTTCGCCAACTGGGCCGACACGCCGGGCGTGGTGGTCATGCCCGATGGCACTTGGCTCGCGCACTGGCTGGCGCGCTCGGGGCAGGGCACCTATGCCTACGACGTCATGCTGGCCACCAGCGCCGACCAGGGCGCGACCTGGAGCGTGCCGTTTTCGCCCCACGATGATGGCACACCCACGGAACATGGTTTCGTCAGCAGCTACCCGGCCTCGCCGTCGGCTGTGGGGCTGGCCTGGCTCGATGGCCGTGAAACCGCGCCGGCGCCAGAGGATGCTCCTACGACGGGTCACGCCCACGGCGGCCACGGTGCGATGACGCTCAGAACGGCCCTGATCGCCCCGGATGGCACGATTAGCGAGGGCGCTCAACTCGACGACCGGGTCTGTGACTGCTGCGGCACGGCGGCCGCGGTGACCGCGGATGGCCCGGTCGTGGTCTACCGTGATCGAAGTGACGACGAGATCCGCGACATCATGCTGGTGCGCCGCGGGCCTGCAGGTTGGAGTGAGCCGGTCCGGGTTCACGCCGACGAGTGGCGCATCACCGCCTGCCCGGTGAATGGGCCCGCGGTGCTGGCGCGCGGCCGCCAGTTGGTCGTGGCCTGGTTCACAATGGCCGCCGACGAGACACCCAGGGTTAATGTCGCCGTCTCCACCGACAGTGGCGTCAGCTTCAGCACACCGGTCGCGCTGGATACCGGCAGCGCCATGGGCCGTGTCGACCTGGCCTGGGCGGAGTCTGGATTTATCCTGGTCTGGATGGCCGAAAACGGATCCGGCGCAAACGTTAACCTGGCAAAGTTCGACCTCGACGGCAGGCTCGTGGAACGGGGCAGCCTGGTCGAACTCGATGCCGGTCGTGGCAGCGGGTTTCCCCGCATCGCGGCGCTGGATGGCGGCCGCATCCTGCTGGCCTGGACTGGCGCGGACGGCGTGCAACTTGGCATCGTCGACATCGACTGACCCTCTACACCAAGTTTTCCTGCATTAACCCCTGAAGACGCCTGCCGACGGCGTCATGATTGTTTGGGGGAACCATGCGCAAGTTCACCATCGCGCGACTGCTACTGGCGACCAGCCTGGCGTTGCCGGCCGCGTCGTTACTGGCCGAAGAGGTCAGGCTGGGACTGGGCTATGACCGTGCCCGCAACGGCCACGGCTTCGAGCTGCACAAGTTTGGTGACCTCTGGTCGCTGTATTTCTACACCTATGACGCCAACGGCGACCCGGAATGGTTCCTGGGCCTGGCGGAGATGGATGGCGGCCTGCTGGCCGGCGACCTGAATCGCTACACCTATGACGAGAGCCGGTCACCCGCAGCCCAGGCGGATACCGTGTTCGATGGCGAGTTCCGGCTGGATTTCAGCGACGGCGAGAACAGCGAAGCCTGTGACGACGGTACCTGGCGCGGTGACGCGGAGCAGTTGGCGAGTTTCTACTGGCGCGTGGGCAACAGCAGTGGCACCTGGTGCACGGAGCTGCTGAAGATCGACGACGGCGCGGCCCGCGGCACCTACTACGGCGGTGTCTGGTATGGCGGCCAGGGCGATTCCGGTTACGGCTTCACGATGAGCCACATGGACGACACCGTGTCGGCGCTGGCGTACTACTACGACGCCAACGGCAACCCGCGCTGGGCGCTGGGTGTGGCCCCGCAGGATGCCACCGCGGTCGCACTCACCCATTTCACCGGCTACTGCCGCACCTGCACGCCGGTGCCCATCGATCCGTTCCCCGCCGGCACGCTGGCACTGGACTGGGCCCAGGGTTCCAACCCCGGCGGCGGCAACGATCAGGCAGAACTCGACCTCTCGTACCCGCAATGGCCCTTCGGCACGTTCTACCGGCAGTTCACGCTGGAACGCCTGTCGGACGGCGACGTGGTGGGCGAGTACAGCAAAGAATACGCCATGGGGTCCGATGTGATGTTCGTCGCCGCCTGGCAGCTGGACGACGGCGGCAGTGACGACGAGCAGGTCATGATGGCGCCACCGATCAGGCTCGCGGATACCGAACGGGTAGCCAACGACCTGATGCCCGGTCCGCAGGCCAACGCGGCCGTTGGGCTGGCGGCCGACGGCAGCTACGTCATCACCTGGGAAGACGACAACGACGAGAACGGCTACTACCAGGTCTACGCGCGGGGTTTCCACCCGAACGGCGACGAGCGCTTCTCACGCATCACCGTGAATACCGCCGGGGCCGGGCAACAACGGTTTCCGGACATTGCCGTCGCCCCGAACGGCGACTTCGTCGTCGTCTGGGAAGACGACACCAACGACAACTTCTTCAGCGACATCATGGCGCGAGGGTTTCACGCCAACGGCACGCAGAAGTTCGCCGATATCGTCGTCAACGACGACTCCGCCGGCCACCAGATGGACCCGGCCGTGGGCATCGCCGATGACGGCAGCTTTGTCGTGGTCTGGGCGGACGACACCAACGCCAACGAGCTCTACCAGGTGGCGGCCCGTGGCTTCAACGCCAATGGAACGGAGAAGTTCCGCCAGCGGGAACTGAACCTGGAGGATGCCGGGCAACAGTTCCAGCCGGACGTGGCCGTGGGGCCGAATGGCGACTTCGCCGCCGCCTGGGTCGATGACGCCGACTTGAACCACTACTACGAGATCCATGGCCGTGGCTTCAGCGCCAGCGGATCGGCGTGGTCAAAGATGGTGACCGTCAACCAGGTCGCTACGGCCAGCCAGTACCACCCGGCCGTGTCCATTGGCGCTGATCGCAGCTTTGCCGTCGCCTGGGTGGACCAGGCGCACAGCGTCAAGGTTCGCGCGTTCGAGTCCAGGGGCGACGCCCTCTACGACGAAGTGTTGGTCAGCGATGAGAGCCAGTCAGTCAACGACCGGCCAGCAATCGCCCTGTTGCCCGACGGGGGCGCCGTCGTGGCCTGGGGCTACCTGCCCGGTGACGGCGAGTTCGACCTGGCCGCCGCCGTCGTCAACCCGGAAGGGGGGCACGCCGGGGACATCTCGCTGGGGCGCGCAAGCGCGGCCGAGCGGCGCCTGCCCAGCATTGCCATTCGATAAGGGGATCACCATGACGGTTCACCGCAAATTCTGCATGCTCATGGTCATCGCGCTGATGGCCCCACTCCATGCGCTGGCCGATTGCGATCATGTCGGCGCGTTCATCATCAACCTGAGCCAGGACGAAGTCGACAAACTCAACCCGGACATCTGCACCAGTCATTCGAACGCCCAGGACATCGAGAACTGCGCCTATGTCGAGGCGATGGCCGGCCTGCCGGATGACTGCGGCTCGGCCATCGATATTTTCGTGCCGGGCACGAACCAGGAATACGGTTCGTGGAAGCAGTTCAACCACATCTTCAACACGGACAATAATCGTGGACACCTGTCGTTGCAGTACGAAGATGCGCGCGAGGTCGACAACGACTTGCACGACCTGGACCTGGCCAAGTACGACCAGGGCGTGATCGACGCCCGCGAGTCGCTGATTCACCTGCTCAACGGCTTGATCAAGTACGGCGTCAGGGATATCCGCGTGTTCGGGCATTCCAAGGGCTCGCACTCGGTGGCCCTGGTGGCCGACGAGCCGGAATTCCGCGATGTGCAGTTCTTCGCCTTCGCCCAGGCGGGGCGGACCGCGGTGGATATTTCCGCCCGTTCCGACATCATCCCCGGAAAGCTGGGTGACCTGGGCTATATCAAAAAGCTGTCCAGCAACCTGGTTGGCATCACCTTTCGTAACGACGAAGTGAGAATCTATACCGGCTCCGGCTTCAGCGGCGTCAACTCGCCCAAACGCTGGCATTTCCCGGGCTGGATCAAGGATGGAACCACCAGCGGCGGCAACGCCCTCAATTCCCGCATCGACCACCACAATAACTATGGTGGCTACTACACCGACGGCCTGTCCAGTAACGACTGGCGCGACGGCGAGGGCTCGAAGGCCGACAACAAGCCGTACTGCCTGACCGGCGACCCCTGGGCCTGGGGCAATGCCAGCGAATGCGCCAAGGGCAACTGGACGGCCGTGCCCTGGTTCTGGGGACACCCGGAATGCCAGGCCGAGGCCTTCCGCATGATGGATGTCGGTAACGTTGGCGAGCGCTACTACATCGGCAATTCCGGCCCGCGCGATCCGCGCAGCTGTCGTGAAAGCCAGCGGCGCATCCGAGTGGATGTCACCCTGCGCTACAAGTTCAACATCCCGGACAAGGATTGCATCCATCACCTGCTGTTCGGCATCACCGACCGCGCGGGCAACGGCACCGGCTCCTTCAGGGTCAAGGCGACGAAGGCCAACGACGACACCTGGCGGACGACGTCCGTGGAGGCGGCCATGCCGTACCACATGCGCCTGAATGTCGGCACCTGGCTGGAGGAAGACAATGATGGCGGCAACTGCGCCGGCATCTTCGAGAGTGAAGTCTACATCGACTACCTGAGGTTCTCGTTCGTACACCCGGGTACCGGTGAACGCGTCACCCGCATGGCCATCGGCAACCGCGAGGGCCGCGATGCCGCCGGGCGCAGGCTGGACAGCTTTGACGAGACCGGCTGGTCGCAGCCCAACCGCAGCAGCGACGAGTTTGTCATGGAGTATGACCCGGCCACCCACGGCCTCCGTATCGAGGGCGAGGCGGACAAGGGCCACAACGGCGACTGGACGAAACCGGTTTACCTGCTGGACTGAACGAACGGGAGGAGACGATATGAATAATTTTCGAGGTTGGCTGTCGGTCGCGCTCTTGTGTACGACCGGCCCTGTCCTGGCACAGGACAACCTGGCGCCCAGTCCGGGCTTCGACACCGGGTACGACGGTTGGACGATATCGACGGCGGAAGTCGCCTGGGTGGATGCCGATCGCAATGGCGCGTCGGGTTCGGGCGCCATCCAGGTCACTGACCCGGTCAATTCACGCTCGGTCAACGGTGGGCCTTCGGTCTGTATTCCATCTGAAGCCGGTACTGATATCGAAACCGGCGTATGGACCCTGGTGGATACGGAGCAACGCGAAGGCGTGCGGGGCAACATGGCGCTGGTGCAGTACACGTCACCGAATTGCGAGCCCGGTACGGCCAGGCTCACGTCGTATGCCAACAAGTCGTTCACGCCCGGCGAGTGGTCGCACCAGTTCCTGAATATCCGGGTTCGCAGTGATATCCAGAGCGTGCGGATGTCCCTCTATGTCTATGTGGCGGACAGCAGCACGACCCCCGTACAGGCACGGTTCGATGACGCCTATTACTACGAAGTCGCTTTCGACCAGTACCTGGTCGACCCGTCGCTGACGGGTGCCTGGTTCAACGCCGACCAGTCCGGGCATGGTCTGATGATCAACATGATCGATTCCGTTACCGTGTGGATGTGTTGGTACGCGTTCGACAACGAAGGTGCTCCCGCCTGGATCTGCGGGCTGGGCTATGCGTACGAGGATCGGCTGATTTTCAGTGACATGTTCACCATCGAAGGCGGACTTTTTCCCCCTGAGTACGATGCCGACCAGACGACCCAGGTACCCTGGGGACGCGGCGATATCCAGTTTGAGAGTTGCTCACATGGCGTGTTCACCTGGCGCAGTGACGAAGTATTGTTTGGAACCGGCAGCATGCCGATCCAGCGCATCGCGCCGACCTGGGGCTTGCCCTGCCTGGAATAGGGTGGCTTTGCGCCGGTCAGGCGGTATCCAGGTACCGCCTGACCCAGGCCCGGGCAAATCGCATCTGCCGCTTGGCGGTCGACTCGGACACGTCCAGCGCCTCCGCGATTTCGGCGGCGGTGAACCCGCCGAAATAGTGTAGTTCCAGCAGTTCTTCCAAGTGCGAATCGTGGGTTGCCAGCGCGTCCAGCGCTTCATGCAGTTCCAGGACATCACTGTCCTGCGTGTCCTCGTTGACGGCGGCCAGGTCCAGCGTGACCCGTAGCTGGTCACCGCCGCGCTTCTGGGCGTTCCGGGCGTGGGCATGATTCACCAGGATACGTCGCATCATCCTGGCGGCAAGCGCATAGAAATGACCGCGGTTCTCGACCGCCGGTTGCGCGCCGGCCAGCTGTAACCAGGCCTCGTTGACGACCGCGGTAGGTTGAAGGGTCTGCGCCGCATACTCGTTGCGAAAGGCTGAATGCGCCAGTTGTTGCAGGCGGTCATGGACCAGCGGCGACAGCTCATTCATGGCCGCCTCATCGCCGTCACGCCAGCGATGCAGCAGGCCGGTGATATCGCCGTCAGCGCTCACGCCTCGGCTTCCGCCGGTGCAGGGTCCCGATAGGCTTCGGCCATCTCCGGCCGGCCCGTGGCGGTGTAAAGTTCCACCAGGCGTTCCCTGGCCTGAACAAGGCGTCGGTGACCGGGCACTTCGCGCGCCGCCAGGTTTTCGTGCGCCTGCAGCAGCAACGATTCAGCCTCGTCATATTCGCCCAGCCCCATCAGCGCCGCGGCCAGGTCACTGCGCATCTCCGAGACCAGGCGATGGTCTTCGTCAAGGACCTCCAGGCGAATGGCGAGCATGTCGCGCCAGATGTCCGCGGCCGATTGATATTCTTCCCGCAACAGGTGGACCAGGGCGATGCCACTGGTCGGAAAGGTGCGGTTAAAGTGGCGCGGCGGCAGGTCGACGGCGTCCTGCATGGCCAGCGACTTTTTGAAGTTCTCCAATGCCTCGTCCAGGCGGTCGACATCCAGCAGCATGAAGGCGCGGTTGTTGTAGGCCGCGCCCAGGCTGGGGTGCATCTCGTAGTTGCGCTCGATGATGTCGACGAAATGGAAATTGGCCCCCAGCGCCTCGTCGTCGCGGCCCTGCCTGGAGAGCAGTTGGCTATAACTGTTCCAGGCCACGGCAACTTCGTAGTGCTCCGGGCCCAGCATGCGTTCCTGCATGTCGAGCACCTCCAGGTACAGCGGTTCCGCCTCGTCCAGGCGGTCGGAGTTACGCAGCAGGCCGGCCAGGTGACGGCGCGACTGGGCCGCCAGCGGATGGCCGTCGGGGTACAGCCGGTCGACCATGGCGATGACGTCGCGCAGCATCGGCTCGGCTTCCTCGCGGCGGTCCTGGGTACGGTAGAACTTGGCCAGGCGGTAGGTGGCGTCGGCGGATTCCAGGGTGTCTCCTGGATAGCCGGCCAGGGTGGTCTCGTACACGCGCAGGTGCAGGGCCTCGGCCGCCTCGAAGTTGCCGCGGGTTTCCTCCAGGAAGGCCAGTGCCGCCACGGCCTCGATGACATCGTCATGGTCCGGGCCCAGGCGCGCCTCGCGCGTGTCCAGGGCCTCGCGGAAGGCCGCGTCGGCGGCTTCGTACTCACCCTTGTTCTGGGCGATGTTGCCCAGCGCGAACCGCGTGGTGACGGTCTCGTGGTGGTCCTCGCCCAGCAGGGCGCTGAAGCTGTCACGTGATTCAAGTAGCAGGCGTTCCGCCTCGGCCTCGTCGCCCAGGGCGTAGTAGACCAGGCCCAGCACGCGCTTCATCGTGGCCTGCAGTTCCGGCTGGTTGGCCAACTCGTTCTCGACACGTTCACGGCCAGCATCCACCAGTTGCCGAGCGGTCACTTCCTCGCCCCGGGCGTTGTCCGGGTCGGCCTCGTCGAACAGGCTGGTGACGAAGCCGGCAACCTCGGTGACCTTTTGTTGTTCCAGCAGCGCGGCGTCACGTTCCTGGGACAGCCGCTGCGTGTGGTACCAGACGGCGGCCAGGAAGGCGATAAACACCAGCGCGCTGGCGGCCACGGCGGCACGGTGGCGGCGCAGGAACTTGCGCGCCCGGTAGCCGAAGCTGGACTTGCGCGCGATCACCGGTTCGCCGGACAGGTGCCGCTGGATATCCTCGGCAAACTGGTTGGCGGACACGTAGCGGCTTTCCGGCTCGGGTCGGATCGCCATCAGGCAGATGGTGTCCAGGTCGCCGCTCAGTTGCTGTCGCAGGCGCTGCGCCGACGCGGTGCTGGTGGCGTTGGCACGCAGGGTTCGGGTTTCCGGGTCGGCCTCGGTGACCACCGTGCTGGGGCGCTGGGCGTTGCCGGACAGCACCTGGTCACGCATCTCCGCGGGAGTGCGGACCGGCTCGTAGGGGCGCCGCCCCGCCAACAACTCGTACAGCACCACGCCCAGGCCGTAGATGTCGGTGGCCGTGGTGACCGGCAGGTTCATCAGTTGCTCGGGTGCGGCGTAGGCCGGCGTCAGCATCTGCATGCCGGTGCGGGTGCGCTCATCCGCGCCGGACTCATCCAGCACCTTGGCGATACCGAAATCGAGTAGTTTCACGTCGCCCCCGGCCGTGACCAGGATGTTCGAGGGCTTCAGGTCACGGTGGACGACCAGGTTGCGGTGGGCGTAACCGATGGCGCGGCAGACCACCTGGAACAGGGCCAGTCGCTGGCTGATCGACAGCCGGTTCTGGTCGCAGTAGTCGGTCAGCGGTACGCCGTCGACGTACTCCATGACGAAGTAGGGCCGGCCATCCGGCGCGACGCCACCGTCGATCAGGCCGGCGATGTTCGGGTGCTGTAGGCGCGACAGGATCTGCCGCTCGGCCTCGAACCGGCGGACGACGCGCTGGCTGTCCATGCCGCGGCGCAGCACCTTGACGGCCACGTCGCGATCGAACACACCGTCATCGCGGCGCGCCAGGAACACGGTGCCCATGCCGCCCACACCAATCCGCCGGACCAGGTGCCAGGGCCCCAGGTGTTCGCCTTCCAGCTGTGAGTCGAATTCGAGGGGCAGGGGGGTGTCGCCCAGTGACAGCGTATCTGCGGCGTCAGCCTTCAGAAGTTCTTCGAGTTCGTCCCGGAGCGCCGTGTTGCCCTCGCAGGCCTTGTCAAGGAAGCGAACGCGATCGTCGCCCGCGAGCTGGCTGGCCTGCTCGAACAATGCCTGGAGTTTGTCCCAGTTCTCCACCCTGTCCCCTTGGCTGAACGCCGCATCCCATTTGCTGCGTCCAGTCTACCTATTTTCGGGGTGGTGGGTGGTCAGTCGGAATCGCGTTCCGGCAGGACCCACCCGGGACGGGCGAAGTGACAGGTGTAGCCGCCGGGGTTCTTGACCAGGTAATCCTGGTGCTCCGGCTCGGCCTCCCAGAAGTCCCCGGCCGGTTCGACCTGGGTCACGACCTTGCCGGGCCACAGTCCGGACGTGTCGACATCGGCGATGGTGTCTTCGGCGACCTGTTTCTGGTTTTCGGACGTGTAATAAATGGCTGAGCGGTAGCTGCTGCCAATGTCGTTGCCCTGGCGGTCGACCGTGGTCGGATCATGTATCTGGAAAAAGAACGCGAGCAGATCACGAAAACGGGTCTGCTCCGGGTCGAAGATCACCTCGATGGCCTCGGCATGCCCTTCATGGTTACGGTACGTCGCGTTCTCAACATGGCCGCCGGTGTAGCCACAACGCGTGGAGACCACACCTGGCTGGCGCCGGAACAGGTCTTCCATGCCCCAGAAGCAACCACCTGCAAGTATCGCTTTTTCTTTCATGGTCTTGGGTGACGCGTGACGCGTGACGCGTGACGAAACAGTTGAGTTGTGGGGATGTTAGCGCGGAAGTCGGGTGAGTTACAGCGGGGCTTGAAGCTTGAGTGGTCGCAGCCAACCTGGTCCGTCACGCGTCACGCGTCACGCGTCACGCGTC
>NZ_VYXP01000010.1 GCF_008725655.1 Marinihelvus fidelis
TGCTCCCGGGAACTTCGGCGGCATGGATGCCGCCGATGAGCGCCCATGGACGGGTTCACAGCGATTCCCGGGAGCAGCACACCCCCGGCACCCCGCTTCGAAGCGGCTCAGCGCTCCAGGAGTTCGGCCTTGCCGGTCTTGTCCGCCCACTCGTCGGCGTCGGCCGGCGCGGCCTCCATCTCGGTGATGACGGGCCAGATGCGGGACAGCTCGGCGTTGATCTCGATGAAGCCTTCCTGGCCGTCGGGCAGGTCATCTTCGGGGTAGATGGCCTCGACCGGGCACTCCGGTTCACACAGGGTGCAGTCGATGCACTCGTCGGGGTCGATGACCAGGAAATTCGGGCCGGCGTGAAAGCAGTCGACCGGGCAGACCTCGACACAATCGGTATAGCGACACTTGATGCAGGCCTCGGTGACGACGAAAGTCATCCCAGGTCCTCCATGAAAATGCCCAGCACGTGCTCGGCCGCGCCGGTGGATGCCGGCTGGCCGGTGTCCTGCATCAGGAATACGCGCGCGCCCTTGCCATCCGGCTCGATGCGGGTGCGGTAGACGCCGGAGTAGTTGGGGATGTCACCGCCGGTCCAGAACGCCATCTTCTGCCACCAGGCGCGCGGGTCAGACGGCGCGTGGCTGTACTCGAAGCGGTACCCGCCGTTGGCGCCTTCGGACAGCAGGTCCATGCCTTCGGACTGGATCGACAGGCCGATGCGCCTGGCCACCTCGTCGGTGCCGTAGTTGACCTGCAGGTAGGCGCCCTCGGCCGACCACGCCATGAAGGCGTCGGTCCTGCCCTGGCCACCGGTGTTGACCACGCGGGGCGGGCTGGGGTTGAGTTCGTCACCGGCCGGCATGCGCATTTCCGGGACGGTGATCAGCACCGGGTTACGTTCCGGCGGCTGGTCCATGCCCTCGGGCACTTTCACCCGGGGCGCCTCGGTGGCGGCCAGGTATTCCGGGGGCCGGTCCTTGAACCAGCTACACCCGCCCGCCAGTACGGCAAACAGGGCCAGCGCCGCGGCGCGAGTCGTAGATTTCAGCATTGGGTCTAAAGCGTCCTGCCGGGCACCAGGCCCAGCGTCTGCAGGCAGGACTCGACATCCTGCCTGTACGCGCCATCCAGGGGCATGAGCGGCAGCCGGATCCCCGGGCCGATCATCCCCATGGCGCAAAGCATCCATTTTACAGGAATCGGGTTGGTTTCCACGCCCAGCAGCCGATACAGGCCCTGGAGTTCGGTGTCGATGGCGCGCGCCTGCTCCAGGTCACCGTCCGCGACCGCCGCGCACAGGCGGCTCATCGGGCCCGGAACCACGTTGGTCGCGACCGAGATCACGCCGGAGGCGCCGGCCTCCATCGCGGCCCGGCAGCTGCCGTCATCTCCGCTGAGCAGGTCCATGGTCGTACCGCAGGCGGCCAGCTGTTCGCTGACCCGCGTGGCGTCGCCGACCGCTTCCTTCAGCGCGACAATATTGTCCTCGCCGGACAGTCGCTGCACCGTGGCGGGCAGCAGGTCAACGGCGGCACGGGTGGGCACGTTGTACAGGATCAGCGGCAGGCCACCATGGCGCGCCACCTCGCGGTAGTGCGCCTCCAGCCCGCGTTGCGGCGGCCGGTTGTAACACGGCGTCACCGCCAGCGCGGCATCGGCGCCCAGGCTCGCGGCCTTCTGGGTGCGGCGGATGGTGCGCGTGGTGGACTGGTTGCCGGTGCCGGCGATGACAGGCACGTGGCCGTCAATATGGCGCACGGCCAGCTCCAGCAAGCGATCGGCCTCTTCATCGGTCAGGGTGGCCGCCTCGGCGGTGGTGCCGGCGATGACCACGCCGGTGGTGCCGTTTTCAAGCTGGAAGTCGAGCAGGCGGAGGAACGCGTCCTCGTCCACCTGGCCGGACGAATCCATGGGTGTCACCAGCGCGACGATACTGCCGTGAAACATGCGGGAGAAGCCTTGCGATACGAGGCGCAATAGTACTTGCGACCCCCGGGACTGACAAGTATCCTGCCGGTAAGGGCGCCGGGCCCGGAACAGGAGGATTCATGGTCACCGTCGGCAAGCGCGTAGACAACTTCACCCTTCCCGCTACCGGCGACACCGAACTCTCGCTAGACGATTTCCGCGGCACCCACCTGGTCCTGTATTTCTACCCCAAGGACCACACCCCGGGCTGCACCCGCGAAGGCCAGGACTTCCGTGACCTGTACGACCGCTTCAAGGCCGCCGGCGCCGATATCCTGGGCGTCTCACGCGACAGCGTACGCACACACGAAAACTTCTGCGCCAAGCACGACTTCCCGTTCCGGCTGTTATCTGACAAGGAAGAAACCCTGTGCAAGCAATTTGACGTGATCCGCGAGAAGAAACTCTACGGCCGCACCTACATGGGCATCGACCGCAGCACTTTCATCATTGACGCCGAAGGTGTCCTGCGCGCCGAGTGGCGCAAGGTCAAGGTCCCCGGCCACGCCGAGGCCGTCCTTGAAGCCGTCGAAGCCCTGAATGCGTAACCTGTAACGAGTATTCTGTCACGCGTCACCTGTCACCCGTAACCACTCACCGGAGACCCACCAACACCCCATGGGAAAAAACAAGCGCCTCTACGTGCTCGACACCAATGTCCTGATGCACGACCCCACCGCGCTGTTCCGCTTCGAGGAGCATGACGTATTCCTGCCCATGATGGTTCTTGAGGAACTCGACGCCGCCAAGAAGGGCCTGTCGGAAGTGTCCCGCAATGTTCGCCAGGTCAGCCGCTTTATCGGCGAGATGATGACCCGCCAGGGCGTCGACGACCTGGAGGAAGGGCTGCAACTGATGGTCCCCGACGAACTGGAGATGGACGCTGGCCGCGGTCGGTTGTTCTTCCAGACGACGATGCCGGAGACCCACTCCAGCCTGCTTCGCGACGCCTCGTTCGCCGACAACGAGATCCTGTCGACGGTCATGTACCTGCGCGAGACCATCGAGGACCACCAGGTCATCCTGGTGTCCAAGGACATCAACCTGCGCATCAAGGCCGCCATCCTGGGCGCCGCCGCCGAGGACTACTTCAACGACAAGGCCCTGGACGACCTGGAACTGCTCTACCGCGGCCTGCGCGAAGAGGACGAGTCGTTCTGGGAGCGCTATCCCGACATGGAGTCGTGGACCGAAAACGGCGCCACCCATTACCGCATTCCTCGCGTCGACGGCGACGACTGGTTTCCCAACCAGTGCGTCTCGATCGGCCAGGGCGACGGCGTCGAGGCCATCGTCAGCGAGGTGACGAAGGACGCCGTGGTACTGCGCCTGGTGAATGACTACAAGTCCGGCAACCGCAACGTCTGGGGCATCCAGGCCCGCAACCTGGAGCAGAATTTCGCCCTCAACCTTCTGATGGACCCGCAGATCGACTTCGTCACGCTGCTGGGCCAGGCCGGCACCGGCAAGACCCTGCTGACCCTGGCCGCCGGCCTGGCGCAGACACTGGACGAGAAGCGCTATACCGAGATCATCGTTACCCGCGCCACGGTGGCGCTGGGCGACGACATCGGCTTCCTGCCCGGCACCGAGGAAGAAAAGATGACGCCGTGGATGGGTGCGCTGACGGATAACCTGGAAGTGCTGACCCAGCCACAGGAGGGTGGCGACTGGGGCCGCGCGGCCACCAACGACCTGCTCTCCAGCCGGGTCAAGGTGCGCTCGCTGAACTTCATGCGCGGCCGCACCTTCATGAACCGCTACGTCATCATCGACGAGGCCCAGAACATCACGCCGAAACAGATGAAGGCCCTGCTGACCCGCGCCGGCCCCGGCACCAAGATGATCTGCCTGGGCAACGTCGGCCAGATCGACACCCCCTACCTGACCGAAACCACCTCCGGCCTGACCTTCGCCGTCGACCGCTTCAAGGACTGGTCACACGGTGGCCACATCACCCTGCGCCGCGGCGAACGCTCAAGACTCGCCGACTTCGCCTCCGAAGTACTTTGACGGCGACGCGTGACGGGTGACGCGTGACGCGTGACGCGTGACGAAAAGCGTTCCACCCTGGGGAGGGGCTTACTCCTTTCCGGACCTTCGGCGGCATGGATGCCGCCGATGAGCGCTACATGGACGTACTCGAGCGAGTCCGGAAAGGAGTAAGCCCCTCCCCAGGGCATGCGACACCGCCCCGCCGTCACGCGTTACGCGTTACGCGTCACCCGTCACCACCGCCTGGCGGGGCCAGGCATTGATGACCGCGTTCACCACGGTGGCCAGCGGAATGGCGAAAAAGATGCCCCAGAAACCCCACAGGCCGCCGAACACCAGGATGGCGACGATGATGGCGACCGGGTGCAGGTTGACCGCTTCGGAGAACATCAGCGGCACGAGCACGTTGCCGTCGAGGATCTGGATAATGGTGTAAACGATGACCACCCAGCCGAAATCCCAGCCCCAGCCAAACTGGAAGTACGCCACCATGGCCACCGGGATCGTGGCCGAAAACGCGCCGACGTAGGGAATCAGCACCGAGAAACCGACCACGGTGGCCAGCAGTGCCGCGTATTGCAGGCCCAGCAGCAGGAACGCGATGTAAGCCACGCTGCCGACGATGATGATCTCACCGAACTTGCCGCGCACGTAGTTGGCGATCTGCGATTCGACCTCGGTCCAGACCCGCGACACCAGGTCGCGGTGGGCCGGCAGGAAACCGACATACCAGCCGATGATCCGATCCTTGTCCTTCAGGAAAAAAAACACCAGCACGGGCACCAGGACGAGGAGGATCACCAGGCCGGCGAGGTTGGCCACCGACGCCAGTGACCAGCTCAGGGCCTGCTGGCCCCAGCGGCCGATCTCGACGCTGATGTTCTCGGTCACGGCGTTAACCTGCGCTTCGGACACCAGCTGCGGGTAGCGCCGCGGCAACTCAACCAGCAGTTCCTGGCCCTGGCTGATGTAGTTGGGCAGCGCGGTCAACAGTTGCGTCAGCTGGCGTGACAGCATCGGCACCAGGCCGAACAGCAAAAGGAACAGCGAGGCCAGGAAGAACAGGAACACGATGATCACTGCGGGCAGGCGACCGAGCCCGAACCGCTGCAGCAGCTGCACCGCGCCTTCAAGCAGGTAGGCGACGACCAGGCTGGCGAACACCGGCCACAGCATGGCGCCCAGGCCGAACACGATCAGCGCGCCGATGACCAGGATCAGCGCCAGCAGCACGATCTGCGGGTCGGAGAATGTCCTTTGGAACCAGGCCTTCAGGAAGTCCACGGCGTTCAGCCTTCAGTTCGGGTGGGGGAGACGTGCGACGCGGGCCGGTGACGGACACCGGAACGCCGCGGCGATCAGAAGTCCCAGCTCCAGGAGGCCTCAACCTCCAGGTCCAGGCCCAGGCTCTCGGTCGCCACGCCGAGTACGTTGCCACCGAACACCAGGTCGGCAGGCGCATACGCGGCATTCAGGTTGAAGCGGCTGAAGTCACCGGTGCGGCGCGAGTACCCCACCATCATGGCGTGGTCGGCCAGGTCATCTTCCAGCGCGCGTTCCAGGGTGCGTGATGTGGGTGACGGTGTTGAGCGTGAGCTCACGTCGACCCGCCACTGGGTGTCCTTGCCGTTATCCCAGGTGTAACCCAGGGTGTAGACGGTCAGGTCGTCCCAGCCAAACACCGGGCTGGTCGAGTCACCCAGCAGCGACAGGAAGCGGTCCGGCAGCATGCGGCTGGGGAACGCGGCCACGTCGCTGTAAAGCACCCGTTCGATGGACACGCTCAGCCAGGAGCGCTGGTTGGCCTGGAAGGCCACGTCGAAGCTGGCGCGGGCCGGGATATCGAAGTCTGCCGGGCTGGAGTAGACGCCGCGGTAGTAGGCGAATTCTTCCATGTCGATACGCGACTGGAAGCCGGCGCCAAAGCTGACGCGGCGGCTGACTTCGCTGCGCACGGCCAGGCGCACACCGGTGCCGTAGGACGACTCCTGGTAGGGCTCGTACGGGTCCAGGTTGCGCAGCATGGACTGCTGGTCATTCAGCGCCACCAGGCCCAGGCGCGAGGTGCCGTAGCTCTGGTAGGCCAGGATGGCCTCCACGCCCAGCACGCTGTGGTCATTCAGGGCGTGGAACACGCCGGGGGCCAGCAGCTGCCGCTCGAAGCCCATGCCGGGCGACGCCAGGCCGACGGAACCATTGCCACCCTGGTACTGAAAGGAATTGAGCTGTTGCACGTCCCACTCGAACCGCGACCAGGTATCCGGCTCCGAATCCAGGCCGGAGGCAAACATCGGCAGCAGCGACACCATTTCCGGCTGCAGCCAGGAAATGCGCAGCGGCGGCAGTTCCGGGTCCGCCATGTAGTCGGGCGTCAGCTCCCGGGCCAGGTAGTCCTGCCAGGGTCCGAGCTCGAAACCGAGCACGTAAAACGGTGTCAGGCCCGTTCCGCCGGAGACAAAACCGGTCATCGGCAGGCCCGGAAGCTGGGCAGCACAAAGCCCGGGAACCATGCCCGCGGCCATCACTGCTGCCTTTAACCTGCCTGCTTTCACCGCCGTTTGGCGCTCCTGTATTCAACCCGGTGGGATTGACGTGGAAATATGGCAGGAAAACAACACGGTGTCAATGTAAACACCCCTGCCCCGACGCCCATCCTGCTTGGCAGATTAGCGCCTTAAACCGTTGTATTTTATCACTTAACCCAACCACCAACTGATCAGGCGCTGACCACGGCCGGGACCAGTGATCGATGGCCGGGGCCGGTGGCCCTGTTGCACACCCGCAACAGGGCACCGGCAGCCTCAGGCCTGGATGCGTTCGACGATCGCGTCCGCCATCGAGCGGGTGCTGCCGTTGCCGCCGACATCGGGTGTGACCCGGTCGCGGGCCTCCAGCGTGTCGCGAATCGCCTGGCGCAGGCGGCGCGCCTGCGGCTCCATGTCCAGGTGGGCCAGCATCTGTGCCGCGGCCAGCATCAGTGCGCAGGGGTTGGCAATCCCCTGGCCGGCGATGTCCGGCGCGGAACCGTGTACGGCCTCGAACATCGCCGCGTTCTCGCCGATGTTGGCGCCCGGCGCCAGGCCCAGGCCGCCGACCAGGCCGGCGCAGAGATCGGAAATGATGTCGCCGAACAGGTTGGTGGTGACGATCACGTCGAACTGCCACGGGTCCATGACCAGCTTCATGCAGGTCGCGTCGACGATCATCTCGCTGCTCTCGATGTCCGGGTAGTCGGCGGACACCTCGCGCGCCACGTCCAGGAACATGCCGGACACGGCCTTCAGGATATTGGCCTTGTGAACGATGGTGACCTTCTTGCGGCCCTCGCGGCGGGCCATGTCGAAGGCGTAACGGGTGATCCGCTCGCAGCCCTTACGGGTGACGATGGTCTTCGACTCCGCCTGCTTGCCGTCCTCGCTGACCTGCGCGTCGGCCGCCAGGTAGGCGCCCTCGGTGTTCTCGCGCACGGTGATGATGTCGATGTTCTCGAAGTTCGAACGCGTGCCCGGCAGGCTGACCACGGGGCGCACATTGGCGTACAGGTCGAACTCCTTGCGCAGGGTCACGTTGATGGAGCGGAAGCCCTTGCCGACCGGGGTCGTCAGCGGGCCTTTCAGCACCAGCTTGTTGCGGGCGATGGACTCCAGCGTGGCGTCCGGAATCAGGTCGCCGTGCGCTTCCAGCGCCGCCAGGCCCGCGAAGGCCTCCTCGTATTCGAAATCGGTATCCAGCGCGTCGAGGACACGCAGGGTCGCGTTCATGATCTCCGGGCCGATGCCATCGCCGGGAATAACGGTAATCTTGGTCGACATGTGTTTTTCTCTCCAGGAACGCGCCACCCACCACCCCCGCGGAACGGGGCACGGTCTCCAACGTCATGGGACTGGCGCGGAAAACCGGCCATTATATAGGAAACAAACGCTTGAATCGCCTGCGGCCGGTTCGGCCGCTGGTGCGGACCAGGCTCAGATACAGCTCACCGGGCGTGGCAGTCCCGCGTAACGCACGCCCTGCAGGCCGGGGCCGTCGGGAAACAGCCGGTAGAGTTCGCGGCTGCCCAGGGTCGTGTCGCCGGTGCGCTTTCGCAGGCGCATGACCAGGGCGCGCATCGGCGGCTCGATGCCGTGCTCGTCGAAATACCGGCGGGTCTCCTCCAGCACCTGCCAGTGCGCCGGCTCCAGGGTCACGCCATCGGCGCCGGCCATGGTCTCGGCCACCTCGGCGCGCCACTGCGAAGGGTCGAGCAGGTAGCCCCTGTCGTCAATGGCCAGCTCGGTGCCATCGTCCAGCGCCAGCACGCCGCTCATGTCCAGCTCAGCACGTGACGATGGCGGTGCACCATGCGGACCCAGTCGTCGTCACCAACCAGCGGAATGTCGGGACTGGCGGGCAGGCCGCGGGCGCGGACATCGGTCTCCAGCGCGCACACCCGCCGGGCACGGGCCAGCAGGCCGGCCAGCGCCGGAGCGCCATCGTCACCCGGACGTACGGGCGCCAGCAGCGACACGCCGCTGTCCACCAGCAGCACCTCGTCATCCGGGCCGAGCTGGCCCAGGCAGTCGGCCACGGCATCGGCGCGCGCGCTCATCAGCAGGTGCAGGCGACTGGTGATGTCGTCGGACACGCTTGTCAGGCCACCAGCAGGCGATCGCAGTCGCGCTGGCGGGCGCGCATGTCGGTGGATGACAGCGGCTCGACCTCGACACCGAATGCCATGCCCGACGCGCGCATGGCCTCCAGCGGCCCGGCCTCGGCCATGAACCGCACCGGGCCCAGCTCGTGCAGCGCCGTCCAGGCGTTGGCCGCGGCCGGCAGTCCCGCAGCGCCGGGTTGGCGCCCGGCCACCAGCTGCAGCAGGCCATCACCGACAAAGAACAGTTCCAGGCGCACGTCCATGCTGGCCGCCGCCATGGCCAGGTCCAGCTGGTCGCGACCGCTGCGCCCCTGCCACGGGGGCTGGCGGACGATCAGCCCCAGCGTTTCCAGGCTGTCGTTGCCCATCAGAAGCTCACCACGCGCGCGCTCTCGCCCATGCGTTCGACCACCTCGGCCAGGCCGGCGGGTCGGAACGGGCCAGGCACGGCCGCTTCCACCGCATCATCCCAGCGCCGGGCGGCGGCCGCGGAGCACAGCAGCAGGTCGACATCGTGCTGGCGCGCCAGGCTGGCCCACTCAGCGGCCAGGTCGGCGGCACCGGCGTCGCGGGCGCGCCCGGACCAGGCGTTGTAGACGCCGTCGCCCTGGAAATACACGGCCGCCAGCGGCGCACCGGCGGCCAGCGCCGCGCGCGCGAAACGCATGGCGGTGTGCGCCAGGGTGCTTCCCCATGGGCTGGCATTGACTATCAGGAGCATGTTCACGATCGCTTCGCTTCGGGATAAACTGGTCGCTGAAACCGAGAACCCTTCTGGCTCCCGGCTGTCCCAATGAGTCTCATGCAAACCCAACCCACGGTCAAGATACCTACCCGCCGCCTGCCCCGCTGGCTGCTGGCCCTCATCGTGGCCGCGGCGGCAACCGCGAGCGTGGCCCAGGAGCGGCGCATCGACCTGCCCGACATGGGCAATTCGGCCGACAACTACCTGTCGGACTCGGAAAAGCGCGAGTACGCCGAGGCCATCCTGATGCAGATGCGGGCCTACAACATCCTGGTCGATGACCCGCTGATCGCCGGCTACTTCTCCGACATGGGCTTCCGCCTGGTGGCCATGAGCGACGAGCCAACCAAGCCGTTTACCTTCGTGGTGCTGGACGAGAACCGCGTCAACGCCTTCGCGGCGCCGGGCGGCGTGGTCGCGCTGCACAGCGGGCTGATCCTGGAGGCGGAAACGGAAAGCGAGGTCGCCGGCGTGCTGGCGCATGAAATCGCCCATATCACCCAGCTGCACCTGTACCGCACGCTGCAGAACGCCCAGAACCTGACCATTCCCATCGCCCTGGGGATGCTCGCCCTGATCCTGGCCGGCGGCGGTGGCGGCGAAGCGATTGCCGGCGCGGTGGCCACCGGCACGGGCCTGCAGCAACAGGCGTACATCAATTTCACCCGCGCCAACGAATCCGAGGCCGACCGCATCGGCATCCGCACGCTGGCCATGGCCGGCTACGACCCGGAAGGCATGGCGGATTTCTTCGAGCGCCTGAACCGGGTCAACCGCACCGGCGGTGAGCAGCCCCCGGAGTTCCTGCGCACGCACCCGGTCACGGTTAACCGCATCGCCGAGGCCAAGGATCGCGCCGCCACGATGCAGCAACCCGAGCGCGGCAATGATTTCGGCTTCTACCTGGCCCAGGCCCGGCTGCGTGCGATGTTCGAGCCGCGGCCGGCCGACGCCGAGGCGTGGTTCCGCAACCGCCTGGAGTTCACCCACGACGAGATCCGCGCCGACGCGCTCCGCTACGGCCTGGCCATTGCCCTGCAGAAGCGGCGCGAGTTCGACGAGGCCCGCGAACTGCTCGACGAGCTGCTGAAACGACACCCAGGCCGCCTGCCATTCGAATTGCAGATGGCCGCCCTGGATGCCGACACCGGCGATGATGCCGCGGCCACGGAGCGACTGGCGTCACTGTGGGCCCTGTTCCCCGGCAACCACGCCATCGCCATGCAGTACGGAAAAATTCTGGTTCACCAGGACAACCCCGAAAGCGCCGCCCTGGCCACCGAGGTGTTACGCCGCCAGCTTCGCGACAAGACCGACGACCCGGCGCTGTACGAACTCTATGCCCGCGCGGCCGCACAGGCCGGCGAAAGTGTGCGCGCGTCAGAGGCGCTGGCGGAGTCCTACTTCCTGCGCGGCGGCGTCAAGGAGGCCCTGCAACAGCTGGAAATGCTCAAGCGCCGTGATGACCTGAACTACTACCAGCGCGCCCGCGTCACGGCCCGCCTGGAGGAGATGCGCATCATCCTGGCGGACTTTGACGTCAGCACGCCGGACGACGCCTGAAACACGACTGCCATAACTGTCATGAAACTGTCATGCGCAGGCCTATAATGGGCTGTCATGGTTATAGTGGCTGGGGCAAACCCGTGAATAACAAGCAGTCGCGTGTACTGGTGGTCGATGATGAATCCGCCATCCGCGAGATGATCCAGTTTGCCCTGCGCCGGGCCGGAATGGACGTCACCGGCGCCGAAGACGCCCGTGAGGCGCTCGCGCGCATCAGCGAAAGCAAGCCGGACATCATCCTGATGGACTGGATGATGCCGGGCGTCAGTGGCATCGAACTCACCCGCCGCCTGCGGCGCGAGCCGGTCACCGCCGATATCCCGATCATCATGCTGACCGCCAAGGTCACCGAGGACGACAAGGTCGCGGGCTTCGAGGCCGGCACCGACGACTACGTCATTAAGCCGTTCTCGCCGCGCGAACTGATCGCTCGCATCAACGCGGTCATGCGCCGCACCAGCCCGGCCGATGACGAAGGCCGCATCGGCGCCGGTGAACTGACCCTGGACACGGTGTCGCGGCGCGTGCTCGCCAGCGGCGAAGAAGTGCACCTGGGCCCCACCGAGTATCGGCTGCTGGAATTTTTCATGAGCAACCAGGGCCGGGCCTATAGCCGCTCGCAACTGCTTGACCATGTCTGGGGCACCAACGCCTACCTGGAAGAACGCACCGTGGACGTGCATATCCGCCGCCTGCGCAAAGCCCTGCAACCGTCCGGACTGGACGACTACGTGCAGACCGTCAGGGGACACGGGTACCGTTTCCTGGCGGGGGAATGACCCCGCGTGACACGGCGCCAGTGGCGGTTCCACGCAACCCGCTTTGCCCTTGGCACGGCGGTGGTGTTGCTGGTGGGCGGATTCAGCGGTTACTGGTGGCCGGCCATCGGCATTGCCCTGGCCGCCTACACGGCGTGGCTGCTGTACAACACCTGGCGCCTGCATCGCTGGTTGCGTGACGGGGACTCCGAGCCACCCGAAAGCCTGGGTGTCTGGTCCGACCTTTTTGAACAGATCTCCCGGTTACAGCGGCGTTACCGGGAACAACAGGCCCGGAACCAGGCCATCATCAAGGAGTTCCAGAGCATGACCGACGCCTTTCCCGACGCCACGCTGGTGCTCGACGAACAGGACGGAATCACCTGGTTCAACAGCGCCGCCGAGCGCATGCTGGGCCTGCGCTTTCCCGAGGACAGTGGCCAGCCGCTGACCAACCTGCTGCGCGACCCGGAATTCGCCAACTGGATGGCCGTGGACGGCAAGGTCGAGAGCCGTTTCGAAATGGCCAGCCCGCTGGATCCGAACGTGCACCTGAGCGTGCACTCGGTGCGCCACCGCGAAGACCAGCGCCTGCTGATTCTCCGCGACGTGACCGACCTGCATAACCTGGAGCAGGTGCGTCGGGACTTCGTCGCCAACGTCTCGCACGAACTACGCACGCCGCTGACTGTGCTGCTGGGTTACCTGGAGTCGCTGGGCGACCAGTTCGATGACGAACTGGGGCCCGCGGTCAGCCGCATGCAGGAGCAGGCCCGGCAGATGCAGGCACTGCTGAACGACCTGCTGGAACTGTCGCGGCTGCAGTCCGACAACCTGGGCGGCGAGCAGACCTCGGTGGATGTCTGCGCGATTCTCATGCAGCTCAAGGAGCAGGCGCTGGAGATCAGCCAGGGCAACCACGACATCGACGTTGACTGCCAGGGCGGGCTGTACCTGACCGGCTCCGAGGCCGACCTGGAAAGTGCATTTCGTAACCTGATCAACAACGCCATCCACTATACTCCCGAGGGCGGGCGCATCACGGTACGCTGGAAGGAGAATGCCGACGGCCAGCTGGCCTTTAATGTCAGTGACACCGGCATCGGCATCCCGCGCCGGGATATCCCCAGGCTGACCGAGCGGTTCTATCGCGTCGGCAGCGACCGGTCCCGCCACACCGGTGGCACCGGGCTGGGGCTGTCAATCGTCAAGCACGTGCTGAACGCGCATGACGCCCGCCTGGTCATCGAGAGCGTACTGGGAGAAGGCAGCACCTTTACCTGCCTGTTTCCCGCCAAGCGCCGGTCATTGCGGCAGGAGCGCAAGGAGCAAGCATGAAATTCAGGAACATCATCACCGGGGCGCTGATCCTCGGCACCCTGGCCGGGCCGGCCTGTGCTTTTGCGCAGGCGCAGCTTGACGAGGCCCTGCCCCGTTACGAGAAAGTGTCCGGTGTGTCCGGCAACCTCTCCAGCGTGGGCTCGGATACGCTCGCCAACCTGATGACGCTGTGGGCGGAACAGTTCAAGCGCTACTACCCCAACGTCAACACCCAGGTCCAGGCCGCGGGCTCGTCGACCGCGCCGCCGGCGCTGACCGAGGGCACCGCCAACATCGGCCCGATGAGCCGGCTGATGCGCGACCAGGAGATCGAGGCCTTCGAGGCTCGCTACGGTTACCAGCCCACCCTGGTGGCGGTCGCCATCGATGCACTGTCGGTGTTCGTGCACAAGGACAACCCCATTGACGGCCTGACCGTCGACCAGCTCGACCGGATCTTTTCCGCCACCCGCAACTGCGGCGGCGGCGCGCCCATCGATCTCTGGGGCCAGCTGGGACTGTCCGGCTCGTGGGAGAACCGCGGGATCCAGCTGTACGGGCGCAACTCGGTGTCCGGCACCTACGGCCACTTCAAGGAGCGCGCGCTGTGCCGCGGCGACTTCCGTGACACCGTCAATGAACAGCCGGGCTCGGCCTCGGTAGTGCAGTCGGTCTCAACCACGCTGAACGCCATTGGCTACTCGGGCATGGGTTACTCGACGTCGTCCGTAAGGGCCGTGCCCATCTCCCTGGGCGAGGATCGCCCGTTCGTGGAAGCGTCCATGGAAGAGGCCATCGCCGGCCGCTACCCGATGTCGCGGTTCCTGTACCTGTATGTCAACAAGGCCCCCGACCAGCCGCTGTCGCCGCTGGTGCGCGAGTTCCTGCGCATGGTGCTGTCCTACGAGGGCCAGGCCGTGGTGGTGCGTGACGGCTATGTGCCGTTCCCCGCGGCCGTCGCCGAGCGTGAGCGCGACAAGGTCGCGCCCGCCATGCCGGTGATCGACGCGGCCGCCGACGCCGCCGACAACCCGGGGTCATGAAAGCGCAAAGCTGAGCCCGTATACTCAAACGCATGGAATCCAACATCGTCGAGCTGCCGTCGAAGAACGCCTTCCTGAAGGATCTCGACCAGTACCCACCGGAGTCGCTGCGCGACCCCAGGCTGTTCGTCAGCCGCGAGCTGAGCCTGCTTGAATTCCAGAAGCGCGTGCTGTCACTGGCGCTGGACGACGCCATTCCCCTGCTGGAGCGACTGCGCTTTCTGAGCATATCCCGCGCCCTGCTGGACGAGTTTTTCGAAGTCCGTGTTGCGGCGCTGAAGCAGCGCATCCAGCACGGCGCGGCGCGGCCCGGCCCGGACGGCCTGACGCCACTGCATACACTGGCGATGATGCGCGAATCGGCGCTGGATATCGTCAACCGCCAGTACGGCGCCTGGCAGTCGGTGCTGCGACCCGCGCTGGCGCGCGAAGGCATCCGCTTTCTCGAAGCCTCGAGCTGGACCGAGCGCCAGCGCAGCTGGCTGCACAGCTACTTCCGCCGCGAGCTGCTGCCCATTCTCAGCCCGCTGGGGCTGGACCCGGCGCACCCGTTCCCGCGACTGCTGACCAAGAGCCTGAATTTCCTGGTCGAACTGCACGGCCGCGACGCCTTTGGCCGCGAGGGTTCCGTCGCCCTGGTACGGGCGCCGCGCTCATTGCCGCGACTGATCCGTATCCCGGTGTCCTATACCCGCGGGCCCTACGATTTCGTCTTCCTGTCATCGGTATTGCAGGCCTTCATGGCAGAACTGTTCCCGGGCATGGAGATCGTCGGTAGCCACCAGTTCCGTGTCACCCGCGATTCCGAACTACTGGTCGACGAAGAGGAAATCGAGGACCTGGCCAGTGCGCTGCGGCGCGAGCTCATGGACCGCGGTTATTCCGAAGGAGTTCGACTGGAAGCGCGCCAGACCTGCCCGCCCAACGTGCAGAAGTTCCTGGCCACGCGTTTCGAACTCAGCCCGGAAGACGTCTACCTGTGTGATGGCCCGGTCAACCTGTACCGCGTCACCGAGGTCATCGACCAGATCGACCGGCCCGACCTGTGCTACCCGGCGCGGCGTCAGCAAATGCCGAGACGGCTGGTCAGCAAAACCGACCTGTTCGCCGAGATTCGCCGTGGCGACATCCTGCTGCACCATCCCTACCAGAGTTTCTCACCGGTACTGGACCTGTTAAGCCAGGCCGCGGTTGACCCGGATGTGCTGGCCATCAAGCAGACGCTGTACCGCACCGGTGTCGACTCGCAGGTGGTCAACCTGCTGATCGAGGCCGCCCGCGCGGGCAAGGACGTCACCGCGGTCGTCGAGCTGCGTGCGCGCTTCGACGAGGACACCAATATCAGCCTGGCGACGCGGCTGCAGGAGGCCGGTGTGCAGGTGGTCTACGGCATCGTCGGTCACAAGACCCACGCCAAGATGCTGATGATCGTACGCCGCGAGCGCCGCAAGATCCGTCGCTACGTGCACCTGGGCACCGGCAACTACCATTCCGGCACCGCCAAGCTCTACACCGACTTCGGCTTACTGACCTGCCACCAGGAGATCACCGAGGACGTACAGAACCTGTTCCAGCAGCTGTCCGGGCTGGGCCGCGTCATCGAACTGAAGCGCCTGCTGAACTCGCCGTTCACGCTGCATCCGGGGCTGATGGACATGATTGCGCGAGAGGCCGAGCACGCCCGCGCGGGCCGCCCGGCGCGTATTGACGCCAAGCTCAACTCCCTGACCGAGCCGAAGATCATCCGCGCCCTGTACGACGCCGCCCGGGACGGCGTCGACGTGCGTCTCGTGGTGCGCGGCATGTGCTGCCTTCGCCCCGGCATCCCCGGGGTGTCCGAAAACATCCGGGTGCGCTCGATCATCGGCCGCTACCTGGAGCACTCGCGCATCTACATGTTCGAGAATGGCGGCGAGCGCGAAACCTGGCTATCCAGCGCCGACTGGATGGAGCGCAACCTGTTCCAGCGTGTCGAAGTGGCGTTTCCTGTTCTTGAGCCGGAACTGTCCGAGCGGGTGCGGCGCGAAGCCATCGAAACCGCCTGGGAGCCGCGCACCGAGGCCTGGGACATGCAGCCCGACGGCACCTACGAGCGCACGCCGGAGCCGGATGGGCGCAAGTATCGCCATCCGCAGAAGCGCGCGCAGAAAAAGATCCCGCGCTGAACCCATGACGGCATGACACCGCGTCGCAACGAGGACACCTACGCCGCCATCGACCTGGGCAGCAACAGCTTCCACCTGGTGGTTGCGCAGCGCCAGCACGGCGAGTTGCGCTTCGTCGACCGCATCCGCGAGATGGTGCGCCTGGGTGGCGGCCTGGACCGTCGCGGCTACCTGGACATGGAAGTACAACAGCGCGCCATCGAATGCCTGGCCCGCTTCGGCCAGCGACTGCGCGGCATCCCTGCCGGTAATATCCGCGCCGTGGGCACCCAGACCCTGCGCCGCATGCGTCACTCCAGCGCCTTTCTCATGGTCGCCGAGACCGCACTGGGCTGCCCCGTGGACATCATCGCCGGCCGCGAGGAGGCACGCCTGATCTACCTGGGCGTGTCCCAGGGCGTGTCCGGTCACGATGACCGGCGCCTGGTCATCGACATCGGCGGCGGCAGTACCGAGATGGTCATTGGCGAGGGGCTGGAGCCGCTGGAACTGGAAAGCCTGCAGTTTGGCTGCGTCTCGCTGACGCGCTGGTACTTTGGCAGTGGCAAACTCAGCCGCCGCAAGTTCGACAAGGCCAAGCGCGCCGTGCTCGCGGAAATGCAGGAACTGCAGGTGCGTTACCGGCAACTCGGCTGGGCCAGCGCCATCGGCTCGTCCGGCACCATCCGCGCCATCGCCGGCATCTGCCAGGCCAGGGGCTGGTGCGAGGAAACCATCACGGCCGACGCGCTGAACCAGCTGGTCAGGGAAACACTGGCCTTCAAGACCATCGACGCGGTCAACCTGCCGACCCTCAGTGACCGCCGCCACCCGGTCTTTATCGGTGGCCTGGTCATGCTCTCCGCCTGTTTCGATGCACTCGGCATCGACCGGCTGCGGGTCTCACCCTTCGCGCTGCGCGAAGGGGTGCTTCACGACCTGCTCGGGCGACTGGAACACCGCGACCCGCGGGCCAAGACCGTGGATGCGTTCATGGCGCGTTACGGCGTGGATCCGGCGCAGGTCGCCCGGGTCCGGAATGTAGCCCTGGCCGCGTTTGAAGGCATCGACGACGGCGATTTCAACACCACTGCCCTGCGCGACATCCTGGGTTGGGCCGCCGGCCTGCACGAAACCGGCCTGGGTGTCTCCCACAGCCACTACCAGGTGCACTCCGGTTACCTGGTCGCGGAATCGGACATGGCGGGTTTTTCACAGCAGGAGCAGCAGTTCCTGGCCACCCTGGTGCGCCACCACCGCCGCGAAATCCCCGGCAAGTACGCGGCCGGCCTGCCCGCCCGCCTGCATGAACCCCTGCGTCGCCTGCTGTTTTGCCTGCGCTTCGCGGCCATCCTGTGCCGCACCCGCGATGACACTGCGCTGCCACGGTTCGAGGCCAGCCGTGATGGCCACCGCGTGACGGTCGACTTCGAACCGGAATGGGCCATGGGGCACCCGCTGACGCTGGCCGACCTGGAGCAGGAGCGGGTCCAGCTGCGGGTACCCGGCATCGACCTGGATATCAGCCTGGGCCTGGTCCGCAACTCCGGCGCCTGACGGGTGCGGTCCTTTGAGCCGACGGCAAGCACCCGCGCGTTGCGCGCACGGGCGGACGTGCTGGCCACCATCCGCGACTTCTTCGCCCGTCGCCATGTCATGGAAGTGGAGACCCCGGTGCTGTCGGCAGCCGGTAATTCCGACCCGGGAATCGAACAGCTGGCCGGCGGCGATCGCTGGCTGCGCACCTCGCCCGAGTACGCGATGAAACGCCTGCTGGCGGCGGGCAGTGGCGATATCTATGAACTGGGCCGGGTCTTTCGCGCCGGCGAGGCCGGCCGCCGTCACAATCCCGAATTCACACTACTGGAGTGGTACCGGCTGGGTTGGCCACTGTCCCGCCTGATGGACGAGACGGCCACGCTGGTGAATGCCTGCGGCGCCTGCTTCGACCGGCAATGGCGGGTCAACACGCTTGAGTACGGCGACTGGTTGCACGAAACGACCGGCATCGACCCGCATCGTGATGATGTCACCCGCCTGCGTACGGCGGTGCGTGATCACGGCATCCACTTCGACGGGCTGGCGCAATGTGACCGCGATACCTGCCTGGACCTGCTGGTCAGCCACGTCGCCGAGGCCGCGCTGCCCACCGATGCCATGACCCTGGTCCACGGCTACCCGGCCAGCCAGGCCGCGCTGGCACGGCTGGATGGCGGCGACCCGCCGGTGGCCCTGCGATTCGAGCTGTACCTGGGCCAGGTGGAACTCGCCAACGGCTATGATGAACTGACCGACGCCGCGGAGCAGCGCTTCCGTTTCGAGTCGGAGAACCGCAAGCGCCAGGCCGACGGGCAGCCCATCCGTCCCCTGGACGAGCGCCTGCTGGCGGCGCTGGCATCGGGCCTGCCGGCCTGTAGCGGCGTGGCCCTGGGTGTCGATCGCCTGCTGATGGCCTGCCTGGACGCCGAGGCCATCGACCAGGTCATCGCCTTTCCCGCCCCCATCGCCTGAACACCGCGATACCGGGGGGTATCAGTAAGTCCAACCCACCGATGACGTCAGGCCATAGTCCGTGGTCTCGGCGTCCTGCGACAGCGGATCACTGTCGTAGTTGAGGTAAGCCTGCATCGACCAGTACAGGTCACTGACGATCTCGAGCTTGAACGTCGAGGTGAAATCGGCGCGCCAGCGACCGAAGTCGGTCAGGCTGGGATAGACCAGCAATTGCGTGTCCCAGGAGCGCTTGGGGTGGGCATAGCGGAAATAACGATGGCGCAAGCCGCCGACGGCCTCGACACTGAGCTCGGACTCGGCGTCCTTCGGGTTCTCCTGTGACACCACCAGGCCGGCCTGGCCGGTAAACCAGGTACGGTTGGTCTTGGTGAAATACTGGCCAATGGCCCCACCCGCGTAGATACGCAGGTCAACGCCCAGGGCCTCGTTGCTTTCCAGGCCGGCCATGTAAGTCCGAAACCGCAGGCTGGGCAGGAAATACTGGTAGGCGACGGTCAGCGACTGCTTGGTCTGCTCGTCGACATCGTCACTGCCCTGGCGGGTGACATAGGAACTGCCGTTCGCTTCCAGCAACCGGTTCTCGGTCAGGTAGCTGAAACTGCCGGCGAAATTCAGGTTGGTGATCTCGGTCGACTTGGCGTAGTCGATGCCCGCGGACAGGTCGATGTTCATCTTGTCCCAAACGGTCGCCTCCACCGGCCATGCGGCCACGACCTCCGAGGGCTGCAGCTCCAGCGTGCCATTGGCCGTCACCAGGGAAATACCCTCACCCTCTTCCGGCTTCTGCATCCGCCCCAGGTAACGCTCACCCGTGGTGGTCTCCACGGTCTGGTACTTGCTGCTGATGATGTCGTCGATAAAGCGCCACTCGATATAGACCGTGCCCATGGTATCGGTCTTGAACTCGAGCTGGCCGGCCTCCAGGCTCTTGATTTCACCAGTAATCTTGTCGCCATTACTGAGAATGACCACATCGGTCTTGTCGGCAATCGCCGCTACCGGACCAACCAGCAGCAGCACCAGGCAAAACAACTGAGCGAGGCGCAACATGGGACTTTCACCAGCAAACAAAAGGGACCATTGATGATAACGCGCCTTGGCAAACAGTTCTGCTTCGCGCGCGCCCTCAACCCGCCAGCGGCAGGTGAACACCCATTTCCAGGCCGCCCTGCTCGCGATTGCATGCCTGCAGCTGCCCCTCGTGCCGCCGGACGGCGGCGGCGGCAATCGCCAGTCCCAGGCCATGACCGCCGCTGTGGCGGTCGCGCGCTTCCTGGACGCGATAGAACGGGTCGAAGATGCGCGCTAACTGCTCCGGCGGCACACCCGGCCCGTCGTCGGCGACGATGACGTCCACCCCACCGCGGCCGTCCAGCCGCGCAGCGACCGTGACACTGCCGCGCTCACCGGTATGCCGTATGGCATTGCGAAGCAGGTTTTCAAACGCACGCCAGAGCAGTTCGCGGTTGGCGTCAACGGGTAGTTCACCGGGCAGGTCCAGGCTGATGGCCCGTCGATCATCGGGAATTTCGTAGCCAACCACGTCCACCAGGTCGGACAGCAGCTCGCCCAGGTCGAACCTCGACCGTTCCAGCGGCACGGCGCCGGATGATTCGCGCAGCAGGTCGAGCACCTGGTCCACCAGTTGCTCCAGGCGGTCGCCCTCCAGCTCGATGCGGTCGAGTTCGGCCAGCGCCGGCTGGCCATCCCGCCCGCGCGCCAGCTCCAGCGCGACCCGCAGCCGCGCAAGCGGAGAGCGGAGCTCGTGACTGACATCGCGCAGCAACCGGTGATTGGCGGCCTGCAGCCGCTCCAGGCGCATGGCCATGTCATCGAAATCACGGGCCAGGAGCCCGAATTCATCACGGCGGTCGACCAGTGGCGCACCCACGCGCGCGCTCAGGTCGCCGGTCGCCAGCTGCCGGCTGGCCCGACCCAGTGATTCCAGAGGCCGCGCCAGGTAACGCGCCAGGAAAAAACTCACGATGGCGGCAATCACCGCCGCCAGCAGCAACCGGTGCACCACGCCACGAACGCCGGGCTCCAGCAGGCTCAGCGGCGGTGGACGGCGCAGGATCACCAGCTCGTAGCGGCCGCCGTCTGGCGCGCGCAGCGTCTCGCGCTGCTGGTGCAGACGGCCACCATCGAAGCGGTCGCGCGGCCGGTCACGGCCCAGCACTTCCCGGCCATCCTCGTCGAAAAGGTAAACCTGCCGGCGCATGCCCCGTGGCAATCCGGCGATGGCGTCACGGGCGGCCGGCTCGCCACCGCGGCGCAGCGTCATCGACACCAGGTGGGCGGCCTTGTGGGCACCGCGGTCCCTGTCTTCGAGCTGGGGGTCCTGGAGCACCTGGCGTGCCAGGTGCAGGTTGACCATGGCGCTGACCGCGGCAAAGCCCATGATGCTCAGCCACAGCGCCAGGAACAGCTTCCAGAACAGCCGTGGCATCAGCCGGCCCCGTCCGCGGCCAGCACGTACTGGTAGCCAATCCCGCGCACCGTCTGGATGCGCTCGCGGCCATCGGCCAGCGGGCCCAGCTTGCGGCGCAGGTTGCTCATGTGCATGTCGATGCTGCGATCGAAACGGACCGGCTCGCGCCCCAGCGCCGCCAGGTAGAGATCACGCTTGTCGACCACCTGCCCCACGCGCGAAAGCAGCGCCTGCGCCAGGCTGAACTCAGTGCTGGTCAGGGCCACGGGCTGGCCGTCGACGCGCAGCTCACGGCTGGACGGGCGCAACTCCACGTCATCGGCGCGAAGCACCTCGGCCATCATGCCGCCCGCCCGGCGCAACACGGCCCGCAGGCGGGCGACCAGCTCGCGTGGATTGCAGGGCTTGGGCAGGTAGTCGTCAGCGCCCAGTTCCAGGCCCAGGATGCGGTCCAGGTCTTCGCCGCGTGCAGTCAGCATCACCACCGGCAGCGCCGAGTCCCGCCGCAGCGCCTTCAGCACCTCCAGGCCACTCTGGCCCGGCATCATGATGTCCAGCACCATGGCGTCGACCCCGGGCGCCCTCGCGGCGTCCAGCGCCGCCTGGCCATCATGGGCCATGCGCACGTCGAAACCCTCCTGGCGCAAATACTCGCCCAGCAGCTCGACCAGCTCTTCGTCGTCATCGGCAATGAGGATGGTTTCTGCCACTGTCGCTCAGCATTCCAGGAGGCGGTTCATGCAGCGATTCTAATCAAAGCCGGCCTTGATGGCCCGCTCACCAGGGCGCCCGCACACCCTTCTTTACACGCTTTTACACGCGCGAGAGGTAATCCGACACCCCGCTGGTGTCCTATATGTCGTGAGTGATGCGGACGGCCACCCGGGCCCCGCCACCGCGATAACCACAGGAGCTATGACATGACATTTTCACTGAAACGCACCACCCTGGCATCCACCGCGGCCGCCCTGGCGCTGATGGCCGGCACGGCCGTCGCCGGACCCGGCCACGACCATGACCGCGGCCACCGCGGCGCACCGCCGGACATGTCCGCGATGATGCTGCGCCACCTGGGCCACCAGGTGAAGTCCCTGGACCTGGACGATTCCCAGGAAGCCGCCATCAAGGCGATCTTCGAGTCCAGCAAGGCCGACCTGGAAGCCAACAAGCTGGCCGCGAAAGATAACCGCAAGGCCCTGCACGAGCTGCTGATGGCCGATACCCTGGATGAAGGCGCCCTGGCCACGCTGGCCCGCGCCGAAGGTGAACTGGTGGCCGAGCGCATCGTCATCGCCGCCACCACCGCCAGCCAGGTGAAGGCCAACCTGAGCAGCGACCAGCCCGCCGAACTGGAAGCCAACATCGACGAGCGCCGCGAGCGCTTCGCCTCCCGGGCGACGCGTAACGAGTGACGCGTAACGGGTGACGCGTGACGCGTGACGCGTGACGCGAAGGCTGCAGGGTGCCTGCAAGGTCACATCAAGAACCCGACCTTGCCCACCCGCCACAATCACGCCACGGTCACGCGCGACCTCTCAACTGGCACCGCGTTACGCGTCACGCGTCACGCGTAACCTGTGAAGCGTCACGCGTAACCAAAAAAAAGGGCCGGAAAATCCGGCCCTTTTTTTGTACCGCTTTGAGTTCAGCGATTATTCGCCACCGGTCACCTGGTGGGTCCAGCCAACGGTCCAGTCGCTGGAGCCGTCGAAGCCACCACGGTAGGACGTGGCGTCGATGAACTGGTTGCTGGTGTCAGCCACACCGCCGGAGAGGGCCGGTGAGCCCGGCATCGGCAGGTAGATGTTCAGCATCGGGTCAACGGCTTCGTTGCCGGTGAACTCGCTGGAGCCGAAGTAATCAGCCACTGAGAACGGTGCGGCGTCGTCGTCGACGAAGTCCACGTCACAGTCGATGATCACACCGTTGAAGGCGCTGACGTCGGCGTTCGGAGCAGCCGGGGTGCCAGCGGCGTTGTACGTGGCCGGGGCGTCGTCCCACTCGATGCAGCCGGTCGGGAAACCGGAAACGATGGTGTTGAAGATACGACCACCGGAACCGTCCTTGAACAGGATGCCGGAGTCACCGTTGCCGTTACCCAGGAAGGTGTAGTTGGCGACGGTCGGGGTGGCACGCGGATCAGCGTCAAACGAATCCGGGTTGCTGGCACCTTCGATACCGAAGTCTTCGCCGAAACCTTCGCCGTGGATGACCAGGCCGTACTGCAGGTTGCCGCTGTAGCCCAGGTCCCAGTCCACCGCGTCATCACCACCCTCGGTGACGACCATGTACTTGACGTTAACGGTGCCGCCGAAGAACTCGACGCCGTCATCCTGGCCACGGTAGGCCTGCAGGTGATGCACGGTGGTGCCGCTGCCGACGCCCTGGAAGGTGAAGGAGTTCACCTCGGCGTTGGGCTGGAACTCGATGCCCGCGTAACGCACCTGGAAGTAGCTGATTTCACCGCTGGAATCGAACGGGTCATCGCCACCGAAAGACTGGGTCTGGTCGAACTCGGACGCACACGGTGCGGCGTTGCACGGCGCGTTACCGGACACCACCAGGCCACCCAGGTCACCCGGGTTCGGCGTGGTGCCAGCGATAAAACCGTCGTTCGGGCTGGTCAGCACGATCGGGGCCGTCGGCGTACCGTTGGCGAAGATCTTCGAACCCGGGCTGACGTACAGGTAGTCCGTCGTCTGGCCGGCGCCGATGATCGTGGTGCCCGGCTCGATGGTGATCGTGCCCGGGTTTTCGTTGTAGTCACCGATACGCACCAGGCCGTCCAGCACCCAGGTGGTGTCGTTGGTCAGCACGATGTCTTCGTTGTAGACACCGGTCAGCGTGCAAGCGCGCGGAATGACACCGAAGTCACTGGCGAAATCGGGGCAGCCCTCGAACTCGGTCTTGTAGGCGCACTGCTTGTTGGCGCCGGCCACCGGCTGCAGGGCGCCCAGGTCCATGTCGGCGAAACCGGAGTCTTCGCTCATGTCCAGGTTGAAGCTGATGCTGTTGCACGAGTTGATCGTGACCGTCGCCGTACCCACCGGGGCGCCACCGACCAGGCTGGCCGGAACCGGACCCTCGAAGGCCAGGACGGGGACTTCGGCATTCTCGAACTGGTTCTCGAGGAAGTTACCGGTGATGATCAGCCAGGTCGGTGCGCCGGCCTCATCGTAGGTGTACAGCGCGCCGTAGAAGTTGTGCATGCCGTTGCCGAGCGGGGTGATCGTGGTGACGACACCTTCGCCATCTGCTGCCGGGTTGTAGTAGGCATTGTTGAACGACTCGCTCAGCTTGACCGCCGCGGACGCGTCGCCGGCGTAGATCGCGCCAGCTGCCACGCACAGCGGGGCAAGGTAACGTACAGAAGAAATGTTCACTCTGACTCCCTCCAGGGATTAATTTATGACTTGAGTAAGGACATGGCCGTCTGCCGGGACATGCGACCTGCTACGTTACCGATGGTTTGTGACAGTAATGTTTCCCGGAGACGGGAAATCGTCATATTCAGAGTCAGAAGCTCCATTCCAGGCCGACGCTGATGTCCACGCCACGCTTGTAGTAGCGGGTGATCTCGTCGCCCTGGGTGAACTCGACGCCCGGGTCGAGCAGGTTCTTCAGCTTCAGGCTCAGGCGCCAGTCGTCGCCAAAACGACGCTTGTAGACGAAATCCAGCTGCGGATACGGCTCTTCGTAGATGTCGGGCTGGCCCAGCACACCCGCCTGGGTGATGCGTGCGCCAAACTCGTTGTACAGCAGCGTCCACTCGGTCGGGCTTTCGGGGTTGTAGTAGCCCAGGCTGAGGTTGAACACCCACGGTGACTGGCCCTGCAACGGTCGGTCGGGGTTGGTCTGCGTGGTGGTGCTGGTGTCGATCTCCACGCTGGACTCGATCCAGGCATAGTTGACCGAGAACTGGTAGTTGTCCCAGTCGAACGGGCCAATAAAGCCCCAGTCGAGTTCTTCCAGCCAGTTCAGCCAGCCGACCTTGCCGATCCACTCCAGGGTCTGCGAGTAGTCGAACTCCACGCCCGACAGTTCGGCGCCCAGTGCGTTCTGCAGGGTGATGATCTTGGCCGAGCCGCCCGACGAGAAGGTTTTTTCGATCGGGTTGGTGAAGTCCTTGTAGAACGCGGCCACGGAAAAGCTCTCGCTGGGCGAGAAGTAGTATTCCCAGCGCAGGTCGTAGTTCTTCAGCTGCGCGGTCACCAGGTCCGGGTTACCCACGGTAATGATGTCCAGCAACGGGTCCAGGTACGGCGCCGGCGCCATTTCACGGAAGTCCGGACGGTTCACGGACTCGGCGTACACGGCGCGGAACTGCGCGGCATCGCTGTAGGCCCAGGTCGCGGCCACGGACGGCAGCATGTCCTTCTGCTCGATGGTGCCGATCACCGGCGGCGCGTCGGGGTTGGCCAGGTTGGCGGTGACCACTTCCTGGTAGTTGTCTTCCTCGCGCAGGCCGGCGGTCAGGCGGAACTGCTCGTCGAACAACATGACGTCCAGGTTCAGGAACATCGCTTCCAGCGTCTGCGTGGCCGTGTAGGTATCGGTCGCGCGCGTGGATTCCCTGAGCTGCAGGATTGACGGCTCGATGTAGTCCGGCGTGTACAGCTCCCAGTACTCCAGGTTCCTGAGATCGTTGGGAATCCGGCCCTGGAACGAGAAGGTACGGATGCTGGCGAAACGGTCACGCTCCAGGTCGCTGACGCCAGCGGTCAGCGCCAGGCGATGGCGGCCGAAGGTAAACGGCAGTGTGCTGTCGACGGTAAAGTGGTCCAGGTTGTCTTCCAGCTCCGACCAGGTCTGCGAATTGCTGTCCGAGCGGGTGGAAACGATGTAGATGCCATCCTCGTCATCGTCGTCGCGACGGCTCTTGCGGGTGTTGGGCTCATCGCGCATGGCCGTGGCGTCGGTGTACTGCCAGTCCAGCGTCCACTCGGGCAGCGGCAGCGCGTGCGAACCCAGCAACTGGTAGGACAGCAGCTCGTTCTCGATCCAGATGAACTCCGTGCGGCGCAGGACCTGGCTGTCCTGCTCGCCGTCGGTCACCTTGGTCTCGTCCGCGGCCTGGCGCAGCAGCATGGCGTTGAAGCTCAGCTTCTGGTTGCTGGCGAGTTCCAGGCCGGTGTTGGCGAACAGGCCGGTGTCGATGTAGTTGATGGTGCGGTCGACGACCGTGTCATCCGCCTGCTGCAGGTCGCCCTCGGTACCGACGGCGCTGTAGGTGCGGCGCTCTTCTTCCACCTGGCCCCACTTGTTGTCGTACTTGAAGGCGGTCATGAAGCCCCAGCGATTGCCGTTGCCGAAACCCCAGGAATTGCCGAACGACCCGGACAGCCCCAGGTCCGCCGGGATGTCTTTTTCCAGCGGCTCGTAGCTGCTCTTGGCCGCCAGGTCTTCGCCGAAGACCTCGACCTCGTCCTGCTTAAAGCCGTCCGGGTTGGTGAACGAGAACGGCGTCAGGAACGTGCCGTCGGCCAAAGCCTCGCGCATCGACTCGGGCGGCTCGCGGGTGCCGTCGTCGTAGCCCAGCCAGTCGTCGTCACCGCCTTCGTAGGTCAGGCCGGTTTCGCCCGTCGTGCCCTCGCGGTAGCCCACGCTGGCGCTCAGGTTCATTTGCAGCTCGGGCGGGTACGACACGGTGCGAAGTTGCACGGTACCGCCGCCGAAATCACCGGGCAGGTTGGCCGACGCAGTCTTTTGCACCACCACGGCCTCGATGACATCGGTGGGGAACAGCGTCAGCGGCACCACGCGCCGGGTCGGGTCCGGGCTGGGGATGACGGCGTTGTTCAGCAACACGCTGGAATAGCGCTCACCCAGGCCGCGCACGTAGATGTACTGGCCGCCGACCAGGGTCAGGCCGGTCACGCGCTTGAGCGCGCCGGCGGCGTCGGAGTCGCCCGCGCGGGAAATCTGTTCGGAACTGAGCACGTCAGTCACGCCGTCAGATTCACGCCGCTCGGCCAGGACGGAGGCCAGGGAGCCGGCGATATAGGGTTCGATGACGACGAACTCCGGCAGCTCGGAACCGGCCGGGGTCAGTTCCAGCGCCAGTTCCTCGCGGTCGTTGGCGGGCACGGCAATGCCGTCGCGGGTCACCGTGTTGAAACTCGAATGCAGCACCGAAATCGAGTACTCGCCGGACGGCACTTCGACCTCGAAGTGGCCCTCGTCATCGGTGCGGATATCCCGCGACAGGCCGCTGATGAACACGCGCGCGCCGGCGATCGGCTCGCCGCCATCGGCGCTGACCAGGCGTCCGGCCAGGATGCCGGGCTCGCCGTCGGCCTGCTCGGCCACGCCGGTCTCCGCCGCACCGGCGGACACGCCCGCGGCCGAGGACTCGACATCCACCAGCGTGCTCAGGCCGCGGGTGATGTTGACGATCCACTGGCTGACTTCGTCTTCATTGGCCAGGACCTGCTGGTCCAGCACCACCAGGTCCTGGTCACGCAGTTCCAGCACGTGCAGGCCGGGCGGCACCGGGAAGGTGGCCACGCCGCCGTCGTCGGTGGCGGCCACAACCTGGCCGTCCACCAGCACCTCGATGTACTGCTGCGGCAGGCCTTTCTTGAACACGTACAGGGTCATGCTGGCGTCGTCGGCCAGTGCCCCGGTGGCCAGCGAGGCCGTGATGACGGCCGCCAGCAGGCGGCCGCGCGCGCGCGCGCCGAATGTCACAGGCATTGCCAGCTATCCCCTTCGCAGTCCTGGATGGCGCTGCGCAGCTCGGCGGCCTTGCGGAACAGGTCCGACCGGGTCAACTGCGACAGGTTGGCTTCGGCGGCCGTGAACTGGCCGGTCTTGAATTGTGAATAGGCCAGCGCGTAGCGAATGTCTTCATCCGACAGCAGGCCCAGGCGCAACAGGTCCTGCTCCATGGCGGCGGCCTGCGCGAAACGCTGCATTTCCAGCAACAGGGCCAGGCGCTGCTTGATCTTGGTGGCCTGGTCGGTGATCGAGCCGTTCAGCAGCAACGCCCGGTACGGCTGGCCGGCACGACGGTACAGTTCGGCGGCTTCGCTCAGCAACACCGGGTCCAGGTGGCTGGCCTCGTAGATCAGGTCGGCGGCCGAATGCATCTGGCCGCGGTCGATATAGGTATGTGCCAGCACCTTCTTGACGTTCACATCGGCCGGAAAACGCAGCTGCGCCAGTTCCAGCAGCCGGGTGGCCTCAATCAGTTCACCGCTGGCGCGCATGGCGTTGCCCAGGGCGACATAGTCCTCGAGCTTGCCGTCGCTGCGGGCCAGGTAGTCACGGCCCTGCTCGGCGGCTTCCTGGAACAGGCCCATGTCCATCAGGAAAAAGACCTTGCGCCGCTGGAACGCCGCATCATCGGGGAAAATCTCCGAGGCCTGGTCCAGCGTGGCCAGCGCCATGGCGTGATCTTCCAGCAGCCAGTAACACTGCGCGCGCATGTGGTAGATGGAGGCGACGCGCTGCAGGTCGGGGCCGGCGCGGTCCAGCGCCGAGATCACGTCTTCATAGCGCTCCAGCGAAAAGTACGCCTGCGCCAGGTAGACGTAGACCACCGACTGGGCCTCGCCGGTGGCGACGGCCTGCTCCAGCGCGTCGATGGCGGGCGCGTATTCATTGCGACGCAGGTGGGTCATGCCGCGCAGCGTGTAGTAGCGCAGCAGGTCGGCGTCCTCGGCCTCCAGGTCGACCTGGTCCAGCGCCGCCACGGCGCGGTCCAGGTTACCGTCGCGCAGCATCAGCGCGGCCAGGTCCAGGTAGTTGACGTCATCATCCTCACCCTGCCCCAGCGCGGGGACGGCGATCGCGAATGCCAGCAGCAGCGCCAGGAGGCGTATGGTGTTGTTCAGGTTTTTCACGTTATCAACTCAGGTCGAAGCGCACGCGCTGCTTGGCCCAGGCGCGTACGGCCTTGCCCTGGTAGGTGGCGGGCTCGAATCGCCAGGTGCTGACGCCTTGCACGGCCACTTCGTCGAACACGCCTTCGGGCGAGGACTCGACAATCTCGATTTGCTCAATCTCACCGGTCACGCCAATCAGCAGCGACAGCACCACGTAGCCCTTCACACCCTGCGCCTTGGCGCGCGGCGGGTACTGCATCGGCGACTGGAAGGTCGCGCGCGGCGGGTCATCGACGGTGTCGTCGGTCATGACCATGGAATCCGCACCGCCCAGCAGGTCGCCGTCCAGCGCGTTCAGGTCGGACATGTCGAAGCCCGGCAGGCCAAAGTCGATGCCGGACAGGTTGCCGGACAGGCCGGCCAGCGGTGGCGGCGGCGTGCGCGGCGCGCGGCGCGGTTTCGGCTTGGGCTTGGGCTGCTGCACCACTTCCTTCTTCGGCGGCGGCTTGCGCTCAAACACGATCTGGTCGCCGTCGTCGCCGTCGTTACGGTCAAGGCCGTCGGCAAAGTGGTTGATCAGCACCACCATGCCCAGCACCAGGATCGAACCCAGCACCATGGACGCGAACGCGCTGACCAGTCGTTTCATGCGGGTGGAACGCTTCATATCAGCCCGCCCCCGCCTCCTCGACGGTGGCCACGCCCACATCGGTGGCGCCGGCCAGGCGGGCCTGGTCGACCACTTCCACCAGGCGGCCGGCAGGCACGCCGTCGTCGGTGATCACCAGCACGGACTTGCCGGTGCTGCCGGCCAGCAGGTCGCGGATGCGGCTCTGGATCACCCACACGCGCACGGGCTCACCGTCCAGGTAGATGTCGCCAGCGTTGTCGATGTACAGGCGAATCGCCTTGGTCGACGCCGTGGTCGCGGTGCTGGCCGCGGGCCGGTTCAGGTCCAGCTTCATGTCCTTGACGAAGGTCGTCGAGACCATGAAGAAAATCAGCAGGATGAACACCATGTCGATCAACGGCGAGATGTTGATGTCGTCGACGGTGTCTTTTCGCTCACGATAACGCATGTCTTCAGCCTCCCACCGGGACGGCGCCGGCGGCGGCCATCTCATCGGTGTGTTCGGCGCAGAGGATGTCTTTCATCTGCGCCAGTTCCAGTTGCATGTCCTGCTGCTTGCGATTCAGCATGCCGTTGACGATCAGGCCCGGGATGGACACGGCCAGGCCCATCTGGGTGGTGAACAGCGCCTGCGAGATGCCGCCGGCGATACCACCGGACTGCGAGTACAGCGACATGTCACCCAGCGAATCGAAGGTCTCGATCATGCCGATGACCGTGCCCAGCAGGCCCAGCAACGGCGCCACCATGACGATGGTCTTGATCAGCACGTCGTAGCGCTTGATATCGCGTTCCTCTTCCCAGAACGCGTCGTCCAGGAAACCGCGCAGTTCGATCACGCCGCTGCCCTTCAGGCGCAGGCCCTTGCGCGCCGCGCGCACCATTACGCCATCGCTTTTCGGCGGCTTGCCGGCGGCCAGGCGTTTCGCCGTCTTGTCCAGCAGGTTGCGCGCGCCGCGTGCGGTGCCGCGCTGCAGTGCCGCGAAGCGGTAGCCGATGGCGAACCACAGCACCACCATCAGCACGATCAGCGGTGGCATCACCCAGCCGCCGGCCTCGACGTACGACAGCAGTTCAGAGATAAACGAAGCGCCCATGGGTCAGGCCGTCCGCCGGTGTTCCTTGAACTGGTTGATCACCCGCAGGGCGCCCTTCTCCATGCCGTCCTTGATGGACTCGGCCCAGCCAGACAGCACGTTGCCGAACAGCAGCGCCGGGATGGCCACGGCCAGGCCCAGTTCGGTGGTCACCAGGGCGATGGAGATACCGCCGGACAGCAGCTTCGGATCACCGGTACCAAACTCGGTAATGATGTCGAAGGTGGTAATCATGCCCGTCACCGTGCCCAGCAGGCCCAGCAGCGGCGCCACCGCGGCGATCACCAGGATGATCGCGCCGAAGCGGTTCAGGTGCGAAGACTCGTGCAGGATCGCCTCGGAGATAATGTCCTCCAGGTGATCGCGGTCGCGCTCCAGGTTGCGCACCGCGGCGCCCACCACGCGGGCGGTGGAGCCCTTGAAGTTCTTGCAGGCCTCCAGCGCACCGTCGATATCACCGGCGCGGACCTTGCCGCCGACGCTGTCGACAATCTTCGAGGTCGAGGCGCTGGCGCCACGCAGGAAGAAGAAGCGCAGCACGACCAGGACCAGGGCCAGGATGCCCAGGCCGACGATGATCCAGCCGATGGTGCCGCCGGAGTTGATGACGCTGAGGATGGTCTTGCCTTCCTTCTCCTCGATGGCGCGGGTCTCGTTCTCAAACAGGAAGATCCCCAGCTGGTCCGGGCGGCTGCCGGCGGCCAGGGCGTCGGCCGTCGCCTCGGCCGGCACCGACCAGACTTTCAGGCGGCCTTCGCCTGCCGGCGCCAGCGCGCCGCTGCCCTGGGCGCTGTGGCCATAGGCAGCGATGTTGCCAACGCGGACGATCTCGCCCTGCACCTCGGTGCCGTCACGCAGGAAGTACGCGCCCGGCTTCGTGTGCATGGTGCCGACCTGGTCCAGCAGGCGCACGGCATGGCCGAACACGGTGCCGATGCGCTCGCCATCCGGGCTCGACAGGTAGGCCTCGGAGCCCAGTTCCTCGACGCCGTAGGGTTCCAGCGTCGAGTCGGCCTGCAGGAAGGTCGCTTCCAGCGTCGTGCGGGCGTCGTCGACGCCTTCCAGTTCACGCTGCGCGTCGGTCATCAGCGCCTGCATGCGCTCGGCCTCGGACTGCAGGCCGATCCACTCACCCTCTACGCGGTCGATCTGCGCTTCCTTGGTGGATTCGTCATTGCTGGCCTGCGCCTCGAAATCGGCGACGCGCTTCTGCAGGTCGCGCAGCTGCGCGTTCAGGAAGGCGTATTCTTTCTGGTAGGCGGCTTTCAGCTGGTCCAGCGCCTCGGTGGGGTTCACCGGCGGCACCGGCTCCGGGGCCGGCTGGGCCGGCGCGGCCTCGTCCTGCGCCCAGGCGGAGGCGGTGAACAGCAGGCCAGCGGCCAGGCCGGCACGGGTCAGGTAGTGGCTAGCGAGCTTCACGACGCTTCTCCTTCCAGCGGCAACGCTTCGGGCAGTTCGAAGTAGCCCTGGCGTATCTGTTTGCGCAGTGAGTCGAACAGGCGCGCGACCAGGTCCTGGTCCTTGGCGGAATCCAGCTTCTCCCAGCGCCAGCCCTGCGGCGTGGCCACGGCGCGGCCGTATTCCAGGTCGCGGGTGCGGAAATACATCATCACGCTGCCCAGCTTGGCCACGTCGACCAGCACGTTGCTGCCCTCGAGCTCGATCGACTGCGAGTAGATGGCGTTCTCGCGGGAAATACGGAATTCGTCTTCGATGAAGGCCCACAGCCGGTTGACGCCGCGCTGCGCGGTGATCACACCGTTATCCAGCTGCGTCTCCAGCTCCTGCAGTTCGGCCAGGCGCTCGGTCACCTTGAACGGGAAGCCGCCGCGCACGTGCTCGCGCAGCGCCGAAACCTGGTTCTTAAGAAATGGCGTCAGTGACTCGGAGCTGACCCCGGCCTCGGCGATCTCGGCGCGCATCTCGTCCAGGTCTTCGCGCAACTGCGTCACTCGCAGGGTTTCGCGGTCGCGGTTGGCTTCCAGGTCGGCCAGCTGCGCGGCCAGGTAGGCCATGCGGTTCTTGTGCTCTTCGCGCCGCAGGTCCAGTTCGGTCTGCAGCTCGTCCACCTGGCCACGCAGGGTGATCAGGCGTTCGGTCAGGGCGTTGGCATCGTCCTGCGCCAGCGCCGCCAGCGGCGACAGCAGCGTCAAGGCCAGCAACACGCGGACAGTCCAGTTCTTTATATGAGTCATCACTTGGTTCCGTTCGAATCACGGTACGGCACGGCCACCCCGGCCAATACCCAGTCGGCGGCATTTTAGGAACCGTGTATGACAGGGATGTGACAAAAACGGTGACGGTCGTCACGCCGCTGTCACACAACCGTCACGACACTGAAACGATGACGTCGCAATATGAATTGCGTTAGTGGGGGGAGTTGGGAAACGGCGCGCTTCGGTGCGCCTTTTCTTTTTGGGTGACGCGTGACGCGTTACGCGTTACGCGGGGGCACAGGCGCCCGCTGCGCCCCATCGAAAACCACAACGAGACCTCACAGCACGAACCGAGTCGCGCTCTCCGCGCGCCCTACCGGCCCAAACCGCGTCACGCGTCACGCGTAACCCGTCACTCCCCGCGGGCTTCGAGCTCCGCAAGGACGCCCTCCAGTCCGGCGTGACGCACGTCCTTGCCGATGACCAGGTAGATCACGTATTCGGCAATGTTCTGGCAGCGATCACCCATGCGCTCGATGGCGCGCGCGGCCCACATGATGTTGAGCACGGTGGGGATGGTGGTGTGGTCCTGGGCCATGTAGGTCATCAGCTGGCGGGTGATGGCCTGGTACTTGATGTCGACCTTTTCGTCGGCACGGGCCACGCGCACGGCGGCACGGACATCGGTACGGGCGAAGGCATCGAGCACGTCGCGCAGCATTTCGCGCACCTGCCCGCCCATGTGCTCGATTTCCAGCCGCGCGGCCGCGTCCAGCGTGCCGTCCAGCTCCTCGTGCACCATGCGCGCGACCCGCTTGATCTCATCGCCGATGCGCTCCAGGTCGTTGATGGTGCGGATCACCGCCATCACCAGGCGCAGGTCGGTGGCCGCCGGCTGGCGCAGCGCGACGATGCGCGTGCACTCCTCGTCGAGTTCCACTTCCAGCGCGTTGACGCGCTGGTCGTTGGCGATGACCTCGGAGGCCAGGTTGCGGTCACCGGTCAGCAGCGCCTGGATGGCGTGCGCCATCTGCTCCTCGACGATGCCGCCCATCTGCAGCACCTTGCTGCGCACGTCCTCGAGTTCCTCGTTGAACTTCTGCGAGATGTGCTGGCCCAGGTTAAGTTTGTCCATTGTCGTATTGCCTTTTTATGCCGGCTCAGCCGTAGCGGCCGGTGATGTAGTCTTCGGTGGCCTTCGCGCGCGGGTTGGTGAACACCTGGTCGGTCTCGCCGAATTCCACCATGCCGCCCATGTACATGAACGCGGTGTAGTCGGACACGCGCGCGGCCTGCTGCATGTTGTGGGTCACGATGATGATGGTGAACTCGCGCGCCAGGTCGTGGATCAGCTCCTCGACCTTCAGCGTGGAGATGGGGTCCAGCGCCGAGCACGGCTCGTCCAGCAGGATGACCTGCGGCCGCACGGCGATAGCACGGGCGATGACCAGGCGCTGCTGCTGGCCGCCGGACAGGCTCAGCCCGGATTCATCCAGGCGGTCCTTGACCTCGTCCCACAGCGCCGCGCCACGCAGCGCCCATTCCACCGCCTCGTCCAGGCGCCGGCGCCGGTTCATGCCCTGCACGCGCAGGCCGTAGGCCACGTTTTCGTAAATGGACTTGGGGAACGGATTCGGCTTCTGGAACACCATGCCGACATCGCGGCGCAGGTCGGCCACGTCCACGCCCTCGTCGTAGATGTTCTCGCCACCCAGCTCGATACGCCCCTCGATGCGACAGTCGTCGACCAGGTCGTTGAGACGGTTGAAGCAGCGCAACAACGTCGACTTGCCGCAGCCGGACGGGCCGATGAACGCGGTCACCTTCTTCTCGGCGATATCCAGGTCGATGTCGCGCAGCGCCTGCGCCTGGCCGTACCAGAGGTTCAGGCCGCGGGCGGTAAACAGCGTCTTGCCCAAGTCCAGGTTGGGATCCATGACCGGCAGGCTCTGTTGCCCAGCCGGCAGCACGGGACTCGGATCGTTCATGTCATTCATGTCTCCAGGCCGCGGTAGCGCTCGCGCAGCCGGTTGCGTATTCCAATCGCCACCAGGTTCAGCAGCAGCGTGATGATCACCAGCAGCAGCGCGGTGGCGTAGACCAGCGGGCGGGCCGCCTCGACGTTGGGGCTCTGGAAGCCGACATCATATATGTGGAAGCCCAGGTGCATGAACTTGCGTTCGAAATGCACGTAAGGGAAGTCGCCGTCCAGCGGCAGCGATGGCGCCAGCTTGACCACGCCCACCAGCATCAACGGCGCCACTTCGCCGGCCGCGCGGGCCACCGCCAGGATCACGCCGGTGAGGATGCCGGGCGTGGCCATCGGCAGGATGGTGCGCCACAGCGTTTCCCAGCGCGTCGCGCCCAGCGCCAGGCTGCCCTCGCGGATGGTCCGCGGGATGCGCGCCAGGCCTTCCTCGGTGGACACGATCACTACCGGCAACGTCAACAGGGCCAGGGTCAGCGCGGCCCAGAACAGTCCGCCGGTGCCAAAGGTCGGTGCCGGCAGGGCCTCGGAGAAGAACAGCCGGTCGATGCCGCCGCCCACGGTATAGATAAAGAAACCCAGCCCGAACACGCCGTAGACAATGGACGGCACGCCGGCCAGGTTGTTGACGGCGATGCGCAGGAAGCTGGTGAACGCACCCTGCGGCGCGTATTCGCGCAGGTAGACCGCGCCGATCACGCCCAGCGGGGTGACGAATACGGTCATCAGCATCACCATCAGCACGGTGCCGTACAGCGCCGGAAAGATACCGCCCTCGGTATTGGCCTCGCGCGGGTCATCGGCCAGGAAGCGCCAGGCCGAGCCCAGCCAGTGCCGCGTCTTCTGTCGCGCGCCCATGGTGTTGGGCTGCCAGGCATCGAGCACGCCGGACAGCGGGTAGCGCTGTTCGTCACCGCCGCTGTCACGCATGATGACGCTGTCGCGGGCGATGTCGTCGTACAGTGATTCCAGGTCGGCCACGGCAGTGTCGAATTCGGACTGCAGGGCGGCCCGTTCGGTTTGCAGTTCGGCATGGGCCTCACCGCCCAGGCGGTCGTCCAGCTCCAGCCGCCGCTCTTCCAGGCGCAGGCGTTCGAGCCGGTAGTTGATGCTGCCGATGACATCCCGCTCGAGGGTGTCAATCTGCGCCCGCAGCTCGGTCGTCCGGGCCAGCCGCTGGCCCAGCTCGGACCAGGCATCATCCGTCACGACCAGCGCGCCCTCCTCTTCCAGGCCCACCAGCCAGCCGAAGAAATCGCCCCAGGTCTCGCGTTGCAGCACCACCAGGGAACGCGGCTGCGAGCGGGCCAGGATGTCGGGCTCCAGCACCCAGGTGAAATCCTGGCCATAGAGGTCGCGGTTGCCGACCTTGACCAGGTGGCGGGTGACCGTCTCCATCTCCTCCGGCAGTTCGCGGCCGGCCTCGCGCAGTCGCTCGGCCGACACGGTCTCGCTGCGGCGCAGCTGGCCGACCATCAAATGCTGGCCGCCGTCCGCACCACGTACCGTCCATTCATGCAGGCCGGACGGCCAGAAGTGCCCCAGGCCACGCCAGCCGATCAGCGCCAGCAGGCCAGCCACCAGCAGGATGCAGGCCGCCACGGCCGCGGCCTGCAACCAGATCCAGGGCATGCCGCCGGAAAGCCATTTGCGGAATCCGTCCATGGCCACCTCAGAGCGAGCTGTACCGCGCGCGCAGGCGCTGGCGGACCAGCTCCGCGCCGGTATTGACGATGAAGGTGAACACGAACAGCACCAGCGCCGACAGGAACAGGATGCGGTAGTGGGTGCTGTGCACGGCCGACTCCGGCATCTCCACGGCGATGTTGGCGGCCAGCGTGCGCATGCCCTCGAACAGGTTCCAGTCCGTGATCGGCGTGTTGCCGGTGGCCATCAGCACAATCATGGTCTCGCCCACGGCGCGTCCGAAGCCGATCATCAGGCCGGAGAAAATGCCCGGGCTGGCGGTGGGCAGGACCACCTTGACCAGGGTCTGCCAGCGGGTCGCGCCCAGTGCCAGCGAGCCGTCGGACAGTGAGCGCGGCACCGCGAACAGCGCGTCTTCGGCAATCGAGAAGATCGTCGGCACCACGGCGAAGCCCATGGCGATGCCCACCACCAGCGCGTTGCGCTGGTCGTAGCTGACGCCGCCCTCCAGCGTCAGCCAGGTGCGCAGGTCGCCACCAAAGAACAGGTTCTGCAGCGGATCCGCCAGCCACAAGGCCAGCGCGCCCAGCACCAGCAACACCGGCAGCAGCACCAGCGGCTCCCAGCCCAGCGGCAGGGCCAGGCGCCGGCGCAGCCCGGCACGGTGCCAGCCCCAGGCCAGCGCCAGCACACCGGTGGGCAACACCACCGCGAGCGCGAACACGCCGGCCAGGTGGGCCTCCAGCCAGGGCGCCAGCCACAGGCCGGCCAGGAAGCCCAGGATGACCGTGGGCAGCGCCGCCATGATCTCGATCATCGGCTTGATGCGCCGGCGCAGCGCCGGGGCCATGAACACGGCGGTATAGGCGGCGCCCAGCAGCGCCAGCGGCACCGCGAACAGCATCGCGTAGATGGCCGCTTTCAGGGTGCCAAACACCAGCGGCACCAGGCTGAACTTGGGCTCGAAATCGTTGGTCGCCGCCGACGACTGCCAGGTATGGCGGGGGCCGGGGTAGTTCTCGTACCAGGTCTCCGACCACAGCGTCCCCATCGACACTTCCGGGTGCGGGTTGTCCAGCGTGGTCCAGCGCGCCACGCCGTTCGCGCCCAGGCTGAACACGCCATCCGCGCGCGGCGTCAGCGCCAGCACGGCCGGCGTGGCCTCGACCAGCGGCCGCCGCATCAGGGTGCGGTCCGATGTCGTGTAGTGCACGCCCAGTTCGCCGCCGGCATCCAGCGACAGGAAACCGCGGCGGCGATATTCCGGGTGGATATCAATGATGGCGTTATCGTGAGCGGCGAACTCGCGCACCACGGTCAGGCGCGCCGGGCCGGTGTCGTTCTCGCGCACCGGGAACGCCTGGCGGATCACCCCGCCAGCATCACCGGCCAGAAGCGATGTGCCGCCCAGCAGCATGCGCATGGCGGTGATCGCCCGCGTGCCGGGCCGGATGACACCGGATTCCTCCAGCCCGGGCAGGCTGAAGCGGTGAATGCCGCCGTTGCTGTCACCCACATAGGCCCAGCGCCGCTGCCCGTCCAGCGCCAGCGTGGTGGCCTCGAACGGCAGCTCAACTGACGCCGTGGTCGACTCCACCTGCGACTCGCCGGTCAGGAAGTTCTGCTGCAGGGATTGCTGATGGATATGCAGGTCACCACCCGACAGCGCCGCCAGCAGCAGCCCGTCGGGATGGTCGCGTGCCGCCAGCGCGGTCACCGCACCGGGCGCCAGCGCCAGCGGCGCCTCGCCGTGCGGAAACTCCAGCCGGCCGACGCTGCGGGCCGCCTCGACGCCATCGCTGAAATCCATCATGAAGCGGTAGCGCGCCACCACCGCGCGGCCATCAGCGAAGGCCACGGCAAAGGTGCCCGGCGATTCCAGGTCTTCGGCGGCGGCGGTGGCACGGCCCGCGTCGCTGGCCAGCGGCGTGCGGCCCAGGCGCTCGAAACCGGGCAGAGAGAAAAACGTGGCCGCGCCACCGACGCCTACCCGCAGGCCGGCCTGGCCGCGCTCGTCCAGCACCAGCAGGCGGGTATCGGCGGCACGCCAGTCAGGGCCCGACTCCAGCGTGACGGTGTCCTCGTCAGCACCGGAAAACAGCGGCGCCGTCTCCCAGGCCAGGTACAGCAGGATGGCCACCATGGACGCGAATACGGCCAGGCCGCCGCCGGTAATCACCCAGCGCGCCACCCGGTCCTTGCGACCGCGCCAGAGTTGGTATCGGGGGTCCCGCGCGCGGGCACGGCCTTTCCCCGCGGCTGGTGAATCAATCATCCGGGCATGGTATGCGTGAAATATGACAACTTTGTAACAACCCTGTAACAGTTCCGGTCAAAACTGCTACGCTATTGTCCGCTTCATTTTCGAGCGTTCCCACTAGGATACAGAACCCATGGTCGGCGGTTACCTCAGCGGCATCTTTGCATCTTCCCCCATCGGACCCCTGCAGACGCACATGAAACAGGTGGTCAAGTGCGTGCACGAACTGATCCCGTTCCTGGACGCGGTCACCGAGGGTGACCGGGAAGCGCGTGACGCCAGCCATAAGCTTATCGTGGAACACGAACATAAGGCGGATGATCTCAAGAAAGAGCTGCGCCTGCAGTTGCCGACCAGCCTGTTCATGCCCATCGACCGGCGTGACATGCTGGAAATCCTGTCCATGCAGGACGGCGTGGCCAGCCGCGTTCGCGACGTCGCCGGCATTATCGCCGGGCGCGACATGAAAATCCCCAAGTCGATGGTGCGTGACTACCGCAAGCTGGTGAAAACCTGCATCAAGACCTGCGAGCAGGCGCTGTCGGCCATCAGCGAACTCGATGAACTCATCGAAACCGGCTTCGACAACGCCGAGCGCATGCGTATTTCCAACATGCTGGTGGAGCTGGACGCGATGGAGCACGAGACCGACGTCATGGTCTCCGACCTGTGCGACCAGCTCATGGCCATCGAAGACAAACTGAACCCGATCGACGCGATCTTCCTGTATCGCGTCCTGGACAAGACCGGCGCCATTGCCGACCGCGCTCAGCAGGTCGGCAGCCGATTGCAGCTGACCCTGGCGCGCTAGTCGCGACAGCAACGAGGAGTTAGAAGAACAATGGACCACGCCACGATCTACCTGGTGCTGGCAGCCGCGTTCGGCCTGTTCATGGCCTGGGGTATCGGCGCCAACGACGTCGCCAACGCCATGGCCACCTCGGTCGGCGCCAAGGCGCTGACCATCAAGCAGGCCATTATCGTGGCCGCCATCTTCGAGTTTGCCGGCGCCTTCCTGGCCGGCGGGCAGGTCACGGCGACCATTCGCAAGGGCATCGTCGATTCCGAGCAGCTCTCCGGCAACCCGGAATACCTGGTCTTCGGCATGCTCTCGGCCCTGCTGGCCGCGGGTATCTGGCTGGCGATTGCCTCGCGGCGCGGCTGGCCGGTGTCCACCACGCACTCCATCGTCGGCGCCATCGTCGGTTTCGCCATCGCCGGCATCGGCATGGAAGCCGTCAAGTGGGGACAGGTGTCCTCGATCGCGGCCTCCTGGGTGGTGTCGCCGCTGGTCTCCGGCTTTATCGCCTTCCTGATTTTCCTCAGCGTGCAGAAACTGATCCTGCGCACCGATAACCCGATCGCCAACGCCCGCCGCTACGTGCCGATGTACATCTTCTTCGTCGGCTTCATCCTGTCTCTGGTCACGCTGTTCAAGGGCCTGAAGCACATCAACCTGGACCTGAGCGTGGCGCAGTCCTACGCCATCGCCGTGGGTTGTGGCCTGGTGACGATGGCCATCGGCATCGTGCTGATCGGCCGCCTGAAGATCAAGAAGAAGGCCGACAAGGATTTCCGCTTTACCAACGTCGAGAAGATTTTCGGTGTGCTGATGATCTTCACGGCCTGTGGCATGGCTTTCGCCCACGGCTCCAACGATGTCGCCAACGCCATTGGCCCTGTGGCGGCCATTGTCAGCGTGGTGGCCTCCGGCGAGGTCAGCCAGAGCGCGGCGCTGCCCACCTGGGTGCTGCTGCTGGGCGCGCTGGGTATCGTTTTCGGCCTGGCCACTTACGGCTTCAAGGTGATCCGAACCGTCGGCCAGCGCATTACCGAACTGACGCCGTCACGCGGCTTCGCCGCCGAACTGGCGGCGGCTACTACCGTGGTGATTGCTTCGGGCACCGGCATCCCCATTTCCACCACCCACACGCTGGTGGGCGCGGTGCTGGGCGTGGGCTTCGCCCGCGGCATGGAGGCCATCAACCTGCGGGTGGTGGGCAACATCTTCCTGTCGTGGATCGTCACCCTGCCGGCCGGCGCCATCCTGGCGGTGTTCTTCTTCTACACGCTCAAGGGCATGTTCACGCCCTGAGGCTTCAACACCTGGTGGTTCACCCCCTGGCGGTGTGAACCCTGACGGCCGGCCCTAGGGCTGGCCGTTGTCGTTTTCGGCCTCGGCCAGCGGCTTGAGCAGGTCGTCCAGCTGCTGGTCCAGGGCATCCGCCTTGAAAGACGAAATCCGGTAGGCCCAGCCGTCGGTGCGCTCGCGGATGCGGGCGGCGGCTTCGTCGGCCGTGACCACGTCGGCGGGCTCTGCCGGGTCGTCATCCGCCGCTGGCTCGTCACCGACCTGGGTCTCGAACGGCGCGGACGCGGCCACGCGCACCCAGGCGCCATCGTCTTCGCGAACCAGGTCCAGGTTGACCTGCAGGCCAGAGAAGGTCAGCGCGCGCACCTGGGTGGCGCCTTCCCAGTCGAACCCGTCCTGCGGACGCACGTCTTCGAACACCAGCCCGGCCAGCGCGCCGCCCAGCGAGTTCATCGCCCAGGTAGATTTGAGTTCGCGGCCTTCCGGCAGGCCACCCTCGAGGATGAAGTCGGTGTCGTCCGCCGAAGTCTTCCAGACCCGCAGGGTCTCGCCACCGGCGGGGGTCACGCGAACGTCGGCCACTTCGGCGGCCGCCAGGTCGATGACCGCGGTATCGGCCCAGCCGATGGGCGTGCGCGGCACGTCGACATCGAAATCGGCCAGCACGCTGGCGACCTGGCCCAGGGGCCTCAGGTAGCGCCCCTCGCGGCCGGCAGCCGCGTTGCCAACAATCACGCCCAGGGGCTCGCCGTCCGCAAACGCCAGCGTCAGCAGCACTCCGGCGGCATCTTCGCCATCGACATCCTCCACGCCCAGGCGGTCGTAATAGTCCGGGTTATCGGTTTTCGGCTCGATCACCGTGGCCTGAGCCAGCCCGGCCAGCGTGTCGCGCACCCGGGCCCAGTCGGCCGGGTAACCCTGCAGCTCGGCAATCGTCCAGCGGTCACCCTGGCGCGCCAGGCTGGCGACTGTCTCGTCGCCGGCCACGGTCACGCGCAGCGACTGCGTGTCGTTGACGCGCGCCGCCAGGGCCGGCAGGACGGCGCCTTCCGCCCCGCCCGCATTGCCGCCGCGATCGCCGGACGACAACAGCGCCACGGCGCCTGCCACCACGGCCAGCGCGATGGCCAGCCCAACCAGTGTCTTCGTGCTCATGCCGAACCCTCCTGGCGCCGACGCCGTCGCAGGTGCCCGATCCACAGGGCGATACCGATAACCACCACCGGCACGACGACGATGTTGATGACCTTCAGCCGCGTTCCCAGCGCGTCGATATCGCGATCCAGGTTGTGCTGCACCGCGCGCAGGTCACGGCGGATCTGGATGCGCTGGTCCATGAAACGCTGGATCTCGTCCGACTGCGCCTGATTCAGCACGCCCAGGTCGTCACCGCTACGCTGCGACTGCATCTCCGTCAGCTTGCGCTCGGTCTCGGCCAGCTCGGCATTCAGGCGTTCCTCGGTCTCGCGGTACTGGTTCTCGGCCTGCAGGCGCAGGCGCTCGACCCGGTCGAACGGCCGCGCCGAGGTGCTGCGCGCACGAATGCTGATCAGGTCGCTGGAGCCCAGCAGGTTGTCGACCGCGTTCACCGCCAGCGTGCCGTTATCGGCGAAAGCGCTGGTGACGGACTGGCCGAAGAAGTTCTGCCGGCTCACCCACAGGCGGTCGCTGAGCATGTCGGTATCGGCGAACAGGATGACGTTGATGCCCTCGTCAACGGCCTGGCCGCGATGTGTCTGCCCGGCTGACCCGCCCGGCGCCGCCTCGAACGCCGAGGCCGCCGGTCCGGTCACCCGCGCCGCCAGCGTGTAGCGATCGCCGGTAGAGACGAATCCGCTGGCCAATTCGGAGGGGTCGGCCAGGAAACGCAGCCGGCTGGCATCCAGCGGTGCGGCGGTATCGCTGCTGCGCACCAGCGGCACCAGCGTGGTGGTCGCGCCCTCGGCGGCCTCGAACCAGCCCGTGGACGCCAGGTTCACGGCCTCCAGGTCGGCGCTGACGATGTCGCCGCCATCCAGCCCGTCGGCCGGCACCGACAGGATCGCCAGGTGCCGGGCCGCCTGGCCCATGCCGGTGCTCACCTGCAGGGCGTAAAGCGGGTCGCCCACCACGCGCGTGGTCTCGAAGCTTACGCCCCAGGCATCAAACAGCTCGCCCAGCGTCGACGAACCACCGGCGTTCATTCGCGCCATCGGGTCGTTCGGGTCGCCGCTCAGGTCGGCCTCGGCGAAGGGGTCGACGAAGGCCACCAGCCGGCCGCCGCCCAGCACGAACTGGTCGATGGCGTAGCGCATATCGTCCGACAGGTCCTTCGGGTGCACCACCATCAGCAGGTCAATGCCCTCCGGCAGCGCGTCGGCGCCGCTGTCGATGGTCTCGACCTCGAACAGCTGCTCCAGCTGCTCGTGGATCACCCAGGCCGGGCGCGCCTGGCGCGTCTCCATGTCGAAACCCGGCCCCATGTCCAGGCCGCTGAGCAGGCCCACGGTCAGCGGTTCGGGCTTCGACAGCGTGGTGATCATCTTGATCACGTCGTACTCGAAGAACGCCTGCTTGCCGGGCTGCAGGAACGGCATCGCCTGCACGTCATCCAGCGTGTTGGTGCCGGCGATCCCCAGGTACAGCGAATCCCCGCCGGTCCCCACCGGCAGCGCCTGCAGGCCAAAGGCCGCGGCCTCGTCCTCCTCGGGTGAAAACGGCTCCGGATTCACGCGGCGCACGGTCAGCTTGCCGCCGGCGCGGTCCTCCATGTCGTCCAGCATCTCGCCCACCCAGCGCGCGTAGTCGCGAATCTGCGGCAGTTCGCGGCTGGCGTCCTCGGAGAAGAAGTAATACAGCGTAACCGGCTCCTCGAGCTGGCCCAGCAGGTTGATCGTGCCGTCGCTGAGCGTGTACTGGCCGTTCTCGGTCAGGTCCACGCGGCAGCCCTTGAGCAGCCCCCCGGAGAGAATGACCAGGCCGATGAACAGCCCCGCCAGCAGCGCCAGTGAGCCGGTTGAATTCCACAGTTTCCGGTTCATTCGCCTTTCCTCATGTCCAGGACGATGATGTTGGCCAGCAGCCAGAAGCCGATGACCAGGGCGAAGTAGACCAGGTCCCGCAGGTCGATCACGCCCTTCGAAATATCGACGTAGTGGGCCAGGAAGCTGAGCCCCGCGATGGCGTCCAGCAGCACCTGCGGCGCCCAGCCGTTGAACAGGTCCATGACCATGGGCAGGCCGCTCAGCAGGAACACGAAACAGGCCACCACGCTGAGGATGAACGCCACCACCTGGTTGCGCGTCAGCGCCGACATGCACGAGCCGATCGCCAGCATGCCGCCCGCCATCAGCCAGCTGCCGATGTAGGCCGCCAGGATCACGCCGTTGTCGGGGTCACCCAGGTAGTTGACGGTCAGCCAGATGGGCACGGTCAGGTCCAGGCAGATGCCCAGGAACACCCACGCCGCCAGGAACTTGCCCAGCACCGCCTGCGGCAGTGAAATCGGCAGCGTCAGCAGCAGTTCGATCGTGCCCGAACGCCGTTCCTCGGCCCACAGGCGCATGGCAATCGCCGGCACAAGGAACAGGTACAGCCACGGGTGGAAGCGGAAAAACGGGTCCAGGTCGGCCACGCCGCGCTCGTAGAATCCGCCCAGGTAGAACGTGAACACGCCGGTCATGACCAGGAAGATGACGATAAATACCCAGGCCACCGGGGTGGCGAAATAACCGGCCAGTTCGCGCCGGAATACGGTCCAGATTGCGCTCATCAGTCCGCCTCCCCGTGGGTAATCTCGCGGAACACCTCGTCGAAACGGCCCGCCTCCAGGCGCAGCTCGGCAACATTCCAGCCCCGCTCGGCAATCACCCGCGACACCGCCGGCAGCAGCCCTTCGGCGGCGGGAAACACGGTCAGCTCGGCGCCGCGAATCTCCGCCTTGCGCACCTCCGGCAGTTCGCTGAGCACGCTGGCCGCCTGCTTCGGCGACTCCAGCACCAGGGTCACGGCATTGTGGTAGCGCGAGCGCGCCACCATGCCCGCCGGCGTGTCGTCGGCCATCAGCCGGCCATGGGCGATGACCATGACGCGGTTACAGACCGCCTCGACCTCTTCCAGGATATGCGTGGAGATGACGATGATCTTGTCGCTGGCCATGTCCTCGATCAGCCGTCGCACCTCGTGCTTCTGGTTCGGGTCCAGGCCGTCGGTGGGCTCGTCCAGGATCAGCACCTGCGGGTCATGCAAAATGGCCTGCGCCAGGCCGACGCGGCGCTTGAAGCCCTTCGACAGGGTCTCGATGGACTGGTGCAGCACGCCGCCGAGAGACAGCCGTTCGACGGCCGCGCCACGCGCATGGGCCGGGTTATCCAGCCCCCGGGCCCGGCCGACGAAATCGAGAAACGCACCCACGGTCATTTCGCCGTAGCTGGGCGCGCCTTCGGGCAGGTAGCCCATGGCCCGCCGCGCCGCCAGCGAATCGCTGACGATGTCATGGCCGTTCACACGGGCCGTGCCGGCGGTGGGGGCCAAAAAGCCCGTGAGCATCTTCATGGTGGTGGACTTGCCGGCCCCGTTGGGGCCGAGAAAACCGAGCACCTGGCCCGGCTCGACGGTAAACGACAGGTCGTCAACCGCCGTGAATCCACCATATTCCTTGCGCAGGTTGATCGCTTCGATCATCGCTGGGTGGTCCTTTTTTGCTGTTGGTTTCGAGCGTTCGCCACGTATTCTACCGGCCGGGTCACGGCAGGACCGGCCGGACAGCGCGATATTTTGGAATCCTCACAGAAAATTTCAAGCACCCCGGCCGCGCCAGTGGTTAATGACCCTGTCCGGGCCCCGCGGTTCCCTGCCCTTTGCCGCCCCGCCCACACACCCGTGTGACTTGTCACACTGGCGTGCCAGGCTGCAAAACCGCATGATCAATCATCGAACAACAAGGGAGGGAACACCCATGGGCTTCTGGACTGCCATCGTCGCACTCGCCGCCATCGGCATGATCGGCCTGGTGCTGATCGCGCGCGCCACCAGCCGCCAGGACAACGGCGCCGACGAGCGCCTGGCCGCACTGGAAGACCGCTTCGAACGCCTCGACGCCGACATCCGCCACCGCGTGGAGGTCCTCGAGCGCATCATCACCGACGGCAAGGCCGGCCTGAAGCGCCAGTTCGACGACCTGGAGCGCTGAAACCGGCCCCTTGCCGTTCGTCACCGGGGCATGACTTGTTGCACTTACACCCGGCGGCATAATTCCGCAGGCTGGGGGCGCATGATCAGTGGAGGGAATGCACCATGAGTTTCTGGACAGCCATCGTCGCCATCGTCGCCATCTGCACGATTGGCGAAGCCATCCGTTCACGCCGTGATTCGAAGCATGACGCCGCGGCCGATGAAAAGCTGGACGAAATCTCCAGCAAGCTCGACCGCCTCGACGGCGACCTGCGCGCCCGCGTGGAAGTCCTCGAGCGCATCGTCACGGACCGCAAGGACGACCTCAAATCGCGGTTTGACGACCTTCGTCGCGCTTCTTGACCGTGTCGCGTGACCGGGGTGGCCTGTTGGGCTATCGCCGGACACGCTGTGGATACATCCTTGTACGCTTATCGGCGCCATCCATGGCGCCGATAGTCCGGCGCTAGCCCAACAGGCCACCCTGGCCATCGGAACGGAGACGTGTTGTGAAGGCAGGTACGAAGGGGTTTCTGGGTGGGTTGGTGGTTGGTGCGGGGGTGATGCTTGTGGGGGCCGTGTATTCGGTCAACACCGTCAGCCGCATGCACTACACGCTGGACGCGGTGAGCGCCAACGCGGGTTATTTTGCCAGCGTCCAGGCCGGCATCGACCACGCACGTGAACAACGCACCAAACGCCAGGCCGCGGCCCGGTGACGCGTGACGCGTGACACGTGACACGTGACACGTGACACGTGACACGACAAGGCTCCAGCCCCCGACCACCCACGTCAACTCCTTTCGCGCCCTTCGCGAAATTTGCGTAATCTGCGGTAAAAACCTAGTGGAACCCTAGCCCCACCCCAGGCCCACGCCCCAACGCCAGCGCCCCCTTCAGACGAACCCCAACTCAAACGCCTTCAACACCGCCCGGGTACGATCCCTCACCCCCAGCTTGGACAGGATGTTGGACACGTGATTTTTCACCGTCCCTTCCGCCACGCCCAGCGAGTTGGCGATCTCCTTGTTTGAATAGCCGCCGGCCATCAGCCGCAGGATCTCGGTCTCGCGATCGGTGAGCGGGTCCGGGCGGTCGAGGGCGGAGAAATCGGTCTGCATGTTTTCCAGCCCCTTGAGCAGGCGCTGGGTGACGGCCGGTTTGACGATGGAGCCGCCCTGGGAGACGGTGCGGATGGCGTCGACCAGTTCGGCCAGGGACACGTCTTTGAGCAGGAAGCCCTTGGCGCCGTTCTGGATGCCGGCCAGCACCAGTTCGTCGTCGTCGAAGGTGGTCAGGATGATGGTGGGCGGCAGTGTGCCGGCCTCGTTGAGCGTGCGCAGCACGTCGACGCCGGACAGGCCCGGCATGCGCATGTCCAGCAGCACCACGTCGGGGCCGATCTCCGGGATCATGCGGATGGCCTCCTTGCCGTCGGGGGCCTCGGCGATCACCTCGATCTCCTCGGACAGTTCCAGCAGGCTGCGGACGCCCTTGCGCACCAGGTTCTGGTCGTCGACCAGCATGACCTTGATCATTGTTGTTATCCCTCCATGGGCAACCAGGCGTGCAGTGTGAAGCCCGCACCCCGTGCCGATTCGATTTCAAGTTTACCGCCCAGCGCCAGCAGGCGCTCGGACATGCCTTTCAGGCCGTTGCCGCGCTCCAGCCGCGAGGTGCCGCGGCCGTCGTCGCGGGCGCTCATCGCCAGGCCGTCGCTGGACGTGGACAGGCGGATCCACAGGTTGCGGGCGCGGGCGTGGCGGACGCTGTTGGTGATGATTTCCTGCACGCAACGCAGCAGCACCTGGGCGCGCTGCGGGTCCACCTGCACGGTCGACGACGGCAGGTCCAGGTGGATGCGTGGCTTGGGCACGCCCTCGACCAGGGTGCGCAGTGCGTCAGCCAGGTCGACCTGGTCGGACTGGCGCATGTCGCTGACCACTTCGCGGACGTCGGCCAGCAGCAGCTTGGCCAGCGAATGGGCCTGCTGTACGTGTTCCAGGGCCTTGCCCTCGACCAGGTGGGTGACCACCTCCAGGTTCAGGGTCAGCGCGGTCAGGTGATGGCCCACCAGGTCGTGCAGCTCGCGCGAGATGCGCACGCGCTCGGCGATGCGGGTGTTCTGCGCCAGCAGCGCCTGGGTGGCCATCAGCTCGTGGTTGACCTTGCGCAGTTCGTCGCGGGACTGGCCCTGGCGCACCGAGGCGACCGAGCCGATAAAAATGAACAGTGACACGGCCAAAAAGACGGCCGCGTTGATGGCGGCATCGGCGAACGGCAGCTGCGGCATCAGTGCCAGCACCCAGGCCAGCACCACGTTCTGGCCCACCAGCCAGATGGCCGCAGGCACCGGCGCCAGCAGCCAGGGCAGCAGGCCCGCCACCACCAGCAGCATGACGCCGCCGATGGACGTGACGCTGATCCAGCTGGCGCCGAAGGCCAGCGCCGTGAGTGTCACCAGGCAGGCCAGGCGCATGGGCAGCGCGGGCCGTGCCGGCAGCTGGCGCAGGTAGCGCCAGTACACACCGCCAAAGACCAGGTACATCGCCCACCAGGCCAGGTAGTGACTGAGTGGCAGCGGGTCCTCGTACAGCAGGCCGGGCATCAGCAGCGGCATGCCGGCGCAGAACCAGATAAACAGCCCGGCGTAGCGGAGCAGTTCGATGGGGCGGTGTTCTCGCTTGAAAAACGACATGGAGCGGCGTGGCTGGCCTTGCGCGAGCGGGTTCACCGCGCATAATAGCCCAGTCCCCGCCCCGGTCCACCTGCGAATGGTCATGATTCCTACACCCGCACCTGCGGACACCGCCAACGGCGATGATGTCCTGCGCCTGGCCGACGCCGACAACGCGGCGCTGGCGGCGCTGCTGGCGCGCTACGGCCTGGCGCTGGAGCGGGTGGCGGCGGATGCCGACATCCCGGGCAGTTTCTGGGGCGACGAGGAAGCCGGCCTGGTCGGCGCACGGCTGCTGGCGCGACCGGACACGCCGGTGCACTCGGTGCTGCACGAGAGCGGCCACTTCGTCTGCATGGACGGCGCCCGTCGTGACGGCCTGGATACCGACGCCGGCGGCGACTACGACGAGGAAAACGCCGTCTGCTACCTGCAAATCCTGCTGGCCGGCGAACTGGCGGACATGGGCCGGGCGCGCATGTTCCGCGACATGGACGCCTGGGGCTACAGTTTCCGCCTGGGTTCGGCCCGGGCCTGGTTCGAAAACGACGCCGAGGACGCCCGCGAATGGCTGCGCCGCCATCGGCTGGTCAACGACGACGACACCCCGAGCTGGCGACTGCGGCCCTGAACGGGCCGCCGCCGCTCGCTCACCTTACTCCGGCTTACGGAATTTCAGCGTCATGCGGTTGGACTCGCCAATCGCCTGCATGGCCGCGCGTGCCTCCGGGTCTTCGCCGGTGCCGTTGAATGACGGTGGCAGGCGCCAGACGATATCCGTCTCGCCGGGCTGGTCGGCCGGGTTCTGGTTGATGTCCGATTCGGCGACGAACTCAAAGCCGGCCTGCTCGAACAGGGCGATGACATCGGCCTTCTTCAGGTAGCCGTGGCTGCCATCGGCGAATTCGTCCGAGCGCTCGGGCCTCGCCTCGTGCTGGACCACGCCGACGATGCCGCCGGGCTTGAGCACGGCCAGGGTGTCGGCCAGCGCCGCATCCAGGAAGCCGCCCTGGTCCTGGAAGCGCTGCATGTTGTGCAGCGCACGGATCATCAGCACGGCATCGGCGCTGCCGGCCATGTCATCGGGCAGGCTGCCCAGTTCGAAGGCCTGGACCGCGGCACCGTCATCGACCCAGTCCCCGGCCTCTTCCGGCCAGTCATCGACCCAGGTCGACATGGTGGCAATGAAGGCGTCATCGAAAAAGCCGAACAGCGGCCAGATATCCTGGTCGTAATTGGCACCCACCAGCGTGCCGTCGGGGCCCAGGTAGGGCACCAGGATCTTGCTGTACCAGCCGCCGCCGGGCAATGCCTCGACCACGGTCATGCCGGGCTCAATGCCAAAGAACGCCAGCGTTTCCGCCGGGTGGCGATAGACATAGCGCGCCTGCACGTCCTCGGGCTGGGCCGCCAGCACCGTATCCAGCCGGTCATTGCCGGCCCATGCCGCGTTGGCGGACAGCATGACGATGGCACCGGCGAACGCCGGCAGTACCCGGTTTCGGGCAGAAGCAAAAAACCTGTTCATGAACGCACCTCGTTTCCTGTCAACCGCCGGCGCCGCGCGCCGGTGTTCCCAGTATAGGTGCTGCGTCAGGGGTTGGTGGACGGGTCCGTGGCCGAGTCGGTGGCCGGGTCGTTGGGCGGGTCCGTGGCCGGCTCCGTAGCCGGCGGCGCTTTGTCCGGCTCGGTGGCCGGTTCGATGGCTGGCGCAGCGGCCGGCGGCGTGGTGGCCTGGCCGCGGACGAACCAGCCCAGCTGCCAGCCGGCGATTGCGGCGGCGGCCGCGGCCAGCAGCGCGGCCAGCACCCAGGGCCAGGGCGAGCGGCGCGGGCGCACCGCGTCTTCAGTCAGCACGCGGTCGGGCCGCAGGCCGGGGGCCTGGACCATGAAGCGGCAGGTGGCCACGCGGATCTCGTCACCGCCTACCAGCTGGGCGCTGTCGACGGTCTCGCCGTTGACCTGTACCTCGGCATCGCCATGCCGCGCCAGCGTGATGCGGCCGTCGGCAAAGCTGATCTCGGCGGCCAGTTCGCCCACCGGCGGAATGCCGCCGTTGACACCGATGCGTACCGGCTCGTCCAGGTCGAACTTGCGATTGATCACCGCGCCTGCGGTGCCCTTGAGTCGGTACAGGCTCATGTCCTCTCCATCAGCACGATGGCCGTGGCCGCGATGCCTTCGCCGCGGCCGCAGAATCCCAGTGTTTCGGTGGTTGTGGCCTTGACCGATACGGCGTCGGTGTCCAGCCCCAGGTCAGTGGCGATGTGGCCACGCATGGCCGCCACATGCGGGCCCACGCGCGGGGCCTCGCAGACCACGGTCAGGTCGGCGTTGACGGCGCGCCAGCCGCGCTCCGCGGCCATGGCGGCCACGGCGCGCAGCAGGTCGCGGCTGTCGGCATCGGCCCAGCGCTCGTCGGACGGCGGAAAGTGTTTGCCGATATCGCCCAGCGCCAGCGCACCCAGCACCGCGTCGCAGAGCGCGTGCAGCACCACGTCGCCGTCGGAATGCGCCGCCAGGCCGCGGTCGTGCGGCACGCGCACGCCGCCCAGCATCACGTGATCGCCGTCGCAGAACGCGTGCACGTCCAGGCCCTGGCCAACGCGCAGGCTCACGTGTCGCTCCCGTTGCCCGCTGATTCGCCGTCGGCGTCGGCGCCGGCGCCGAGCCAGGCGCGAACCGCCAGCAGGTCTTCTGGCCAGGTGACCTTCAGGTTCATACCCGAGCCCATGACCAGCCGCGGCCGGGCGCCGGCGCGTTCCATGGCCTGGGCCTCGTCGGTGGGGGTCTCGCCGGCGTCCAGCTGCGCCTGCAGCGCGTCGAGCAGGCCCTGCACGGGGAACAGCTGCGGCGTCTGCGCCGCCCACAGGTCCTCGCGGTCGACGGTGGCGGCCACGCAGCCATCGGCGTCGGCGCGCTTCAGGGTGTCGCGGATGGGCAACGCCAGCAAAGCGCCGTCCGGTGAGGACAGGCCGGCTTCCAGCAGTCGGTCAATTGCGGCATGGTCGAGCCCGGGGCGGGCAGCGTCGTGCACCAGCACCCACTCGGCATCATGCTGGTCGCGGATGTAGGCCAGGCCGTTGAGCACGGACTCGGCGCGGGTCGCGCCGCCGGCGACTACGCCGATGGTGGGGTCGGCGCCCAGCGCCAGGCCGACGAAGTAATCGTCATCCGGGGCCAGCGTCACGGTCACGCCCTCGACGGCCGGGTGCGAGGCGAGCACGCCCACGGCATGCTCGATCACGGCCTTGCCGGCCACGGCCAGGTACTGCTTGGGCACCTCGGCGCCGAAGCGCGAGCCGGCACCGGCGGCCGGCACCAGGGCATGTACCCGGGGCTTGCCCGATGCCGCGCTCACGCGCCGCCCTCCTCGTCGACCCGGCGCGGCGCGGCGCTGCCTTCCGGCACCACCTGGTAGAAGGTCTCGCCGTCACGGATCAGGCCCAGCTCGCTGCGCGCCCGTTCCTCGATGGCATCCAGGCGCTCGCGCAGGTCATCGACCTCGGCGCGCAGTTCGCGGTTGCGGTTCAGCAACATCTCGTTTTCGGCTTCCTGGGTGGCCACGCGCTCCTCAAGGCTGGCGATGTCACGGTAGCCGCCATCGCCAAACCAGAGCTTGAACTGCAGCAATGCCAGCAGCAACACGAGGACGATGATCAGAACGCGCATCCCGCCCTCCCTGTGCCCCCCGCCGGCATCAGCTGTTCCGCGCGGCCCGGATCAGATGTCCAGGCCGGGCACGTTGGCGAAGGCGTCACGGCCGCCGTAAACGGCCTTGTCGCCCAGCGCTTCCTCGATACGCAGCAGCTGGTTGTACTTGGCCACGCGGTCGGAACGCGACATCGAGCCGGTCTTGATCTGCGTGGCGCTGGTGGCCACGGCCAGGTCGGCGATGGTGGAATCCTCGGTCTCGCCGGAGCGGTGCGAAATCACCGCGCCGAAACCGGACGCCGCCGCCAGGTTGATGGCGTTCAGGGTCTCGGTCAGCGTGCCGATCTGGTTGAACTTGATCAGGATGGCGTTGGCGATGGACTCGTCGATACCGCGCTTGAAGATCTCGGTGTTGGTGACGAACAGGTCGTCGCCCACCAGCTGGCAGCGCGCGCCGGTCAGGCGGCTGTGCGTGGCCCAGCCTTCCCAGTCGTCCTCGGCCATGCCGTCCTCGATGGAGATAATCGGGTACTGCGACACCCAGCTATCCAGGTATTCGGCGAAACCGGTGGCGTCGAAGGAGCGACCCTCGGAATCCAGGTGGTAGCGGCCATCGCGGTAGAACTCGGTGGAGGCTACGTCCAGGCCCAGGTAGACGTCCTTGCCGACGGCGTAGCCCGCTTTTTCGATGGCCTCCAGGATCACTTCCACGGCCGACTCGTTGGACGGCAGGTCCGGCGCGAAGCCGCCCTCGTCGCCCACTGCGGTGCTCATGCCGCGGCCCTTCAGTACTTTTGCCAGCGCATGAAACACCTCGGCGCCGCAGCGCAGGGCCTCGGAGAAGCTGGGCAGGCCCACCGGCAGGATCATGAACTCCTGCATGTCGACGGAGTTATCGGCGTGCGCGCCGCCGTTGATAATGTTCATCATCGGCACCGGCATGCCCACCTTGCCATTGCCGGCCAGCTGCGCCCACAGCGGCTTGCGGTGATGGTCGGCAAGCGCGCGGGCCGTGGCCAGCGACACGCCCAGCAGCGCATTGGCGCCCAGGCGCGCCTTGTTGGGCGTGCCGTCCAGGTCGATCATCGCGGTGTCGACGGCGGCCTGGTCTTCCGCGTCCATGCCCACCACCGTGTCGGCGATCTCGCCGTTGACGTTGGCCACCGCCTGGCGCACACCCTTGCCGCCGTAGCGGCTGGCGTCGCCGTCGCGCAGTTCGATCGCCTCGCGGGTGCCGGTGGAGGCGCCCGAGGGCACCGCGGCGCGGGCGAAAGCGCCCGAATCCAGCGTGACTTCGGCTTCCAGCGTCGGGTTACCGCGCGAATCGATGATTTCCCGCGCGTGTACGGTCTTGATGGTGGTCATTGGGTACGTCCTGTCAGTTCGTGTTGATTTGAAATTCTGTCGATCGGCGGTGTCAGAACCGTGACTCCAGCCACGGCGAGCGCTTGCTCACTTCGTCCAGCGCCATCAGCGTTTCCAGCAGTTCCTCGACCATGCCCAGCGGCCAGGCGTTGGGGCCGTCGCTGAGGGCTTTCGCCGGGTCCGGGTGCGATTCCATGAACACGCCGGCTACGCCTGTGGCCACGGCCGCGCGCGCCAGCACCGGCACGAACTCGCGCTGGCCGCCGGAGGTCGCGCCCTGCCCGCCCGGCAGCTGCACCGAGTGCGTGGCATCGAACACCACCGGGCAGCCGGTCTCGCGCATGATCGCCAGCGAGCGCATGTCGGACACCAGGTTGCCATAGCCGAAACTGGCGCCGCGCTCGCAGACCATGATCTGCTCGTTACCGGTCGCGCGCGCCTTGTCGACCACGTTGGTCATGTCCCACGGCGACAGGAACTGGCCCTTCTTGATGTTGACGGGCAGCCCGGCCTCGCAGGCGCGGGTGATGAAATTGGTCTGCCGGCACAGGAACGCCGGCGTCTGCAGCACGTCGACCACTTCGGCCACCGCCTGCATGTCGGTGTCTTCGTGGACGTCGGTGAGCACCGGCACGTCCAGCTGCTTCTTCACCTCGGCCAGGATACGCAGGCCCTCGTCCTGGCCCAGCCCGCGAAAGCTCGACAGCGAGGAACGGTTGGCCTTGTCGTACGACGACTTGTAGATGAACGGGATGCCCAGCCTGGCAGTGATTTCCTTCAGCTGCCCGGCGGTGTCGATGGCCAGCTGCTCGGACTCGACCACGCAGGGGCCGCAGATCAGGAACAGCGGCTGGTCGGCGCCGACCTCGAAGCCGCAGAGCTTCACAGCTGCGCCACGTCGGCCGGCACTTCACCGCGCTGGTGCTTCAGCGCCGCCTCGATAAAGCCGGTGAACAGCGCGTGACCGCCACGCGGCGACGACGTGAACTCGGGGTGGAACTGGCAGCCCAGGAACCACGGGTGATCAGGGATCTCGACGATCTCGACCAGGGTCTCGTCCATCGACAGGCCGGACAGGCGCATGCCGTTCTTCTTCAGGTCTTCGCGGTAATGGTTGTTGAACTCGAAGCGGTGACGATGACGCTCGGTGATGATGTCCTCGCCGTAGGTTTTGCGCGCCAGCGAACCGTCCTGCAGGCGGCAGCGCTGGCCGCCCAGGCGCATGGTGCCGCCCAGGTCGGAATCCTCGTCGCGGGTCTCAACCTTGCCGGAGCGGTCGGTCCACTCGGTGATCAGGCCGATGACCGGGTGCGGGGTCTGCCTGTCGTTCTCGGTGCTGTTGGCGCCTTCCAGGCCGCAGACGTTGCGCGCGAATTCCACCACCGCGGCCTGCATGCCGTAGCAGATGCCCAGGTACGGAATGCCATTCTCACGCGCATGACGGATGGCCGCCACCTTGCCCTCGAAGCCGCGCTCGCCAAAGCCGCCGGGCACCAGGATGGCGTCGGCGCCGTCGATGACGCTGATGCCCTTGGTCTCCAGGTCCTCGGACTCCACCGCCATGATGTTGACCTTGATGCGCTGGCGCAGGCCACCGTGGACCAGGGCCTCGGTCAGCGACTTGTAGGCGTCGGAATGGTTGACGTACTTGCCGACCATGGCGACGGTCACCTCGTGCTGGGTGTTGACCATGCGGTCGACGACCTCGCGCCAGTCGGACAGGTCGGCCTCGCCGCTCACCTGCAGGCCCAGCTTCTCGACCAGCAGGTCGTCCAGGTCCTGCTCGTGCAGCAGCATCGGGATCTCGTAGATGCCATGGCGCGCGTCCAGCGCGGCGATGACGGCCTTCTTCGGCACGTTCGTGAACAGCGCGATCTTACCGCGCTCCTCGTCGGTGATCGGGTTCTCGCAGCGGCACAGCAGGATGTCCGGCTGGATACCGATGGAGCGCAGTTCCTTCACCGAGTGCTGGGTCGGCTTGGTCTTGGTCTCGTTGGCGGCCTTGATGTACGGGATCAGCGTCAGGTGCATGAACAGCGTGTTGTACTCGCCTTCCACGTCCAGCTGGCGGATCGCCTCCAGGAACGGCATCGCCTCGATGTCGCCCACCGTACCGCCAATCTCGATCATGGCCACGTCATAGCCCTCGGCGCAGCGCTTGATGCAGGCCTTGATCTCGTCGGTGATGTGCGGGATCACCTGCACCGTGCCACCCAGGTAGTCGCCGCGGCGCTCCTTGTTGATCACGTTCAGGTAAATACGGCCGGTGGTGACGTTGTTCACCTGGCCCATGCGCGTGCGCACGAAGCGCTCGTAGTGACCCAGGTCCAGGTCGGTTTCGGCACCATCCTCGGTGACGTAAACCTCGCCATGCTGGAACGGGCTCATCGTGCCCGGGTCGACGTTGATGTAGGGGTCGAGTTTCATCAGCGTGACCTTCAGGCCACGTGACTCGAGAATGGCGGCCAACGAGGCCGAAGAAAGGCCTTTGCCCAACGAGGAAACAACGCCACCAGTGACGAATACAAGAGATGTCATGCCAGAACCCGCAGAAGTGAATCGGTCTGGATGTGAATTATAGTGGCCGGGGCGGCATGGCGCGAGGGTTGAAGGTACAATGCCGGCTTTTCAGGGGGAGCGGATTCTCCGCAAAGGCCAGGTATAGTCATCATGAACCGACGTTCACGCCTCGTTCGCGCGACGCTTTTGCTCGCCACGCTCATGTTCACCGCACCGGCATTGGCCGATGACTGGTTCCCGTCCGTTGACTGGTCGGTCGACCACTGGCGCTTCCAGACCTCGCTGTACACCAAGCACTTTGACCCCGATCCCGAGCACGACAACACCCAGGGACTGATCAATTTTGAAGCCTGGAACAAGGACGGCTACCACGCCGGCTTTGCCTGGTTCGACAACTCGTTCGGCCAGGACTCGCAGTACCTGTACGTCGGCAAGGCCTGGGAGCTGGGCAAGCCCGACCACTTCTACTGGCGCGTGACCGCCGGCCTGCTGCACGGCTACAAGGACGAGTACGAAGACAAGATCCCGCTCAACAGCCTGGGCGTTGCCCCCGCGATCGTCCCCACCCTGGGCTACCGCTACAAGCGCGTCTTCGCCGAGTACCAGCAACTCGGCCTGGCCGCCGGCATGCTCACCGCCGGCTTCACCTTCGGAGTGAAGGGGTCAGAGTAGGGTCAGAGTCAACTCTGAGTCGAGCCTGAGTCGAACCGGGTTAACACCTGCAATCGCTCAGGACCGAAGCGCACTAACACGTTCCCTGAATCTTTTTGAACCCAGAACCAACCCCGCGTTCGTACATTGACGAACCCGCACGATTGTCTCGATATCCAGCCCCTCGTCAACCAACGCCCGCCAAGCTTGCTGTCGTTGTACTTGCTTCCGCCCCAGGCTGATGTATAGCTCATGTGGCGACCACAAGCGCGCCCTGACACCAACCGCATGAGCGTTATAGCTGGACCAGTGATAGTCGCCTGGAGCGGCCACCATTCCTGCCCTGACCGGGTTTAGCTCAATGTATCGCAGGCAGGTCAGGAAATACCTCTCCTCCTGAACCACACTTGCCCTGAACCTGCCTTCGAACAACGCGCCGCTGCGGCTGTAAGCGCTATTGAAATAGCGGACATACAGCCGACCCAACAATTGCATCAGTCGCGAAACGCTGTCGTCCTGAGACGGCGTAGCCAACAGATGGACATGATTGGTCATGAACACCCAGCCATGTACAGCCACCCCAAAGCGTGCTGCACTTTCCGCCAACCAGTTGGCAAACACGGCAAAGTCCGTTTCGGACGCGAAGATCGCCTGGCGGTTGTTTCCCCGCTGGATTACGTGGACAGGCAATCCCGAGGGGCAGAATCTAGTTCTTCTAGGCATAACATTTTCCTGGCGCACCCTTGATCAAACCATGAGCGATCGGACTTGTTAACTGCTACTGCAAAATCACTCATACAGCTGTAATCAGGAGGCATGCATCTTAGTAGGACGACTCGGATTCGACTCGGAGTTAACTCTGACCCGACTCTGACCCCACAACTCCCACAACTCGTGCGTTTCCGGCTATGATTCTGGGCCAAATGAAGTTCTTTCTTTTGGCCATTGCACCACGGAGCACCCCGCTGAAATGAGTTCAGCCCAGTACCAGGCCCGGGACATCGAAGTCCTGTCCGGCCTTGAGCCCGTCCAGCGCCGGCCGGGCATGTATACCGACACCGCCCGACCCAACCACCTGGCCCAGGAAGTCATCGACAACAGCGTCGACGAGGCCCTGGCTGGCCACGCGAAAGCCATCACGGTCACGCTGCACGAAGACGGTTCGGTTGAAGTGGCCGACGACGGCCGCGGCATGCCGGTGGATATTCACCCCGAACATGGCATCCCGGGCATCGAGCTGATCCTCACGCGCCTGCATGCCGGCGGCAAGTTCTCCAACGACAACTACCAGTACTCCGGCGGCCTGCACGGCGTGGGTGTCTCGGTGGTCAACGCGCTGTCCACGGACCTGGAGGTCTGGGTCAAGCGCGACGGCAAGGAATGGCACATCAGCTTCCGCGACGGCGAGCGCCACACCGAACTGAAGGAAATCGGCGAAGTCGGCCGCCGCAACACCGGCACGCGGGTCAGGTTCTGGCCCGACCCGAAGTATTTCGACACGGCAAAAATCTCCGTCCGCAGCCTGCGCCACCTGCTGCGCGCCAAGGCCGTGCTTTGCCCCGGCCTGCAGGTCACGCTCATCGACGGCAAATCCGGCGACAAGGAAACCTGGCAGTACGAGGATGGCCTGTCCGAGTACCTGGTCACAGAACTGGATGGCGCCCCGCTGTTGCCGGAAGCACCGTTTACCGGCGACATGAAGGGCGAGGATTCCGAGGTCACCTGGGCGCTGGCCTGGCTCCCGGAAGGCACCGCCGTCACCGAGAGCTACGTCAACCTGATCCCGACCGCCCAGGGCGGCACCCACGTGAACGGCCTGCGCACCGGCATCGTCGAATCATTAAGGGAGTTCTGTGAGCTGCACAACCTGCTGCCGCGCGGCGTGCGGCTGGCGCCGGAGGACCCGTGGGAGCGTGTCACCTACGTGCTGTCCATGCGCATGGGCGACCCGCAGTTCAGCGGCCAGACCAAGGAGCGCCTGTCATCGCGCTCCGCCGCCAGCTTCGTGGCCGGCGTGGTCAAGGACGCCTTCAGCCTGTGGCTGAACAAGCACGTGAACGAGGGCCAGGAGATCGCGCGGCTGGCCATTGAAAATGCGCAGAAGCGCATGAAGAAGTCGAAGAAGGTGGCGCGCAAGAAGGTCACCTCCGGCCCCGCCCTGCCCGGCAAGCTGGCCGACTGCTCCAGCGAGGACCTGTCGGTCACCGAGCTGTTCCTGGTGGAAGGTGATTCCGCCGGCGGCTCCGCCAAGCAGGCCCGCAACCGCGAATACCAGGCCATCCTGCCGCTGCGCGGCAAGATCCTGAACACCTGGGAGGTCGAGTCCGACGGCGTGCTGGCCAACCAGGAAGTGCACGACATCTCCATCGCCATCGGCGTCGACCCGGGCTCGTCCGAAATCAGCGGCCTGCGCTACGGCAAGGTCATCATCCTGGCCGACGCCGACTCCGACGGCCTGCACATCGCCACGCTGCTGGCGGCGCTGTTCCTGAAACACTTCCGCCCGCTGGTGGAGTCCGGCCACGTGTTCGTGGCCATGCCGCCGCTGTACCGCATCGACGTCGGCAAGGAGACCCATTACGCGCTGGACGCCGAGGAGCGCGCCGGCATCATGGAAATGATCGCGGCGGAAAAGAAGAAGGGCAAGGTCATGGAAACCCGCTTCAAGGGCCTGGGCGAGATGAACCCGCTGCAGCTGCGCGAGTCCACCATCGACCCCAACACCCGCCGACTGGTGCAACTGACCATCGACAACGATGCCGCAACCGGCGAAATGATGGACATGCTGCTGGGCAAGAAGCGCGCCTCGGACCGCAAGGCCTGGCTCGAAGACAAGGGCGACCTGGCCACCGTATGAACCGTCCCGCCCGCCAGCCCACCAGGCGAGCGGCCAGGCCGCGGGCCATCGCGCTGCTGGCCGCAGCGCCTCGCTTCGCCGCCTCGGTGGCGGCCGCCATGCTCCTGCACGGCTGCGCCTACATCACCGCCGAGGCCCCGGTCGGTGAGCAGCCCGTCCACCTGGCCACCGAAGACCTGGCCGGCGCCTGGCACGGCGACAACGTCACCGTCACCTTCGAGCCGGTCAACGTGGCCGAAGGCCGCTACCGCGCCCTGTGGACCGAGGACGGCCAGCAAAAGTCACTTGAGCTGCTGCTGCGCGCCCACCGGCCCGCACCAGGCAGCGGCGGCCAGCCCTGGCGAATGTGGAACGTCAAGGTGGCCGACTTCCAGGCCAGCGAAGGCACCGCCCCGGACCTGGACCAGGCCAACAGCACCGACGGCGAGCGCCACGATCACTATTACTGGGGCCGCTTCCGCCTGGAAGGCGACCGACTGATCGCCTGGGGCCCCAGCGCCTCGCGCCTGGCCCCGCTGGTCGAAGCCGGCGCATTGCCCGGCGAGCTCGTCGAAGACAACGTCCGCCTGGGCACGCTGACGACAGAACACCTGGACATCATCACCGGCAACGACCACGGCGTCCTCCTCGACTGGGAGTACCCCCTGGTCCTCTACCGAATCATCCATGACTGAAAGTGTTTTAGTCACGCGTCACGGGTGACAGGTAACGCGTGACGCGTGACTAAATCGAATAGCGACAATCGAAGCAACATTACTATGACCGAACTGACACAGAGCTTTTCCGACCACGAAAAGGTGCCGCTGCGCGAGTACGCCGAGCGCGCCTACCTGGACTACTCCATGTACGTGGTGCTCGACCGCGCGCTGCCGAACATCGGCGACGGCCTGAAACCGGTGCAGCGAAGAATCGTCTACGCCATGAGCGAACTGGGCCTGTCGGCGGCGTCCAAGCACAAGAAGTCCGCGAGAACCGTGGGTGACGTGCTGGGCAAGTTCCACCCGCACGGCGACTCGGCCTGCTACGAGGCCATGGTGCTGATGGCGCAGCCGTTCAGCTACCGCTATCCGCTGATCGACGGCCAGGGCAACTTCGGCTCGCCGGACGACCCCAAGTCGTTCGCCGCCATGCGCTACACGGAATCGCGCCTGGCGCCCTACGCCAAGGCGCTGCTGAGCGAACTCGGCATGGGCACGGTGGATTTCCAGCCCAATTTCGACGGCACGCTGAAGGAACCGGTGATCCTGCCCGCGCGCCTGCCCAATGTGCTGCTCAACGGCGGCACCGGCATCGCCGTCGGCATGGCCACGGACATCCCGCCGCATAACCTGAACGAGGTGGTCACCGCCTGCATCCGCCTGCTCGACGAACCCAAGGCCACGGTCGAGCAGCTGTGCGAGCACGTGCAGGGCCCGGACTTCCCCACCGACGCAGAGATCATCACCCCGCGCGACGACCTGCTGAAGATCTACGAGACCGGCCACGGCTCGGTCAAGGCGCGCGCCGTGTACACGCGCGAGGACATCGACATCATCATCACCGCGCTGCCGCACCAGGTCTCGCCGGCCAAGGTGCTGGAGCAGATCGCCCAGCAGATGCGCGACAAGAAGCTGCCGATGGTCGAGGACCTGCGCGACGAGTCCGACCACGAAAACCCCACGCGACTGGTGATCACGCCGCGCTCCAACCGCGTCGACATCGAACAGCTGATGAACCACCTGTTCGCGACCACGGACCTGGAACGCAACTACCGCGTCAACCTGAACATCATCGGCATCAACGGCAAGCCCCAGGTGCTGGACCTGCGCACGCTGCTGAAAGAATGGCTGCAGTTCCGCACCCAGACCGTCACCCGGCGCCTGGAATTCCGCCTGGACCAGGTCGTCGACCGCCTGCATATCCTCGAAGGCCTGCTGGTCGCCTACCTGAACATCGACGAGGTGATCCACATCATCCGTACCGAAGACGAGCCCAAGCCGGCGCTGATGGCCGCTTTCGGCCTGACCGCCACCCAGGCCGAGGCCATCCTCGAACTGAAGCTGCGCAACCTGGCGAAGCTGGAGGAAATGAAGATCCGCGGCGAGCAGGAAGCGCTGGAGGAAGAACGCCAGTCACTGGAACTGACCCTGGGCTCGAAGGCGCGCATGAAGACGCTGATCAAGAATGAGCTGACCGAGGACGCCGAAAAGTACGGCGACGAGCGACGTTCACCCATCGTCGAGCGCGAGTCCGCCCAGGCCCTGCGCGAGGAAGACCTGATGTCATCCGAGCCGGTGACCGTCGTGCTGTCGAAGGCCGGCTGGGTCCGCGCCGCCAAGGGCCACGACATCGACGCCGAGGCACTCAGCTACAAGGCCGGCGACGAATACCTGGACGACGCCCGCGGCCGCAGCAACCAGCAGGCCGTGTTCCTGGACTCGACCGGCCGCGCCTACGCGCTGGCCGCGCACACCCTGCCCTCGGCCCGCGGCCTGGGCGAACCGCTCACCAGCCGCTTCAACCTGGCCGACGGCGCCCGCTTCACCCACGCCCTGGCTGGCGACGCCGAGCAGAAAATCGTCCTCGCCAGCACCTTCGGCTACGGCTTCGTCACCGCCATGGAGAACCTGCACAGCCGCATGAAGGCCGGCAAGGCCATGCTCACCGTGCGCGACGGCGCCGAGCCGGTCCGCCCGGCCATCATCACCCCGGGCGCGGACACCATCGTCTGCGCCACCAGCGACGGCTACCTGCTCGCCTTCCCCCTGGCCGACCTGCCCGAACTCGCCAAGGGCAAAGGCAACAAGATGATCGGCGTGCCTCCCAAGCGCCTGAAAGCCGGCGAAGAGCACATGGTCGGCATGGTCGTCCTGGGCGAAGGCCAGGAAATCCTGGTCTGGGCCGGCAAACAGTACCTGCGCATGGCCGCGAAAGACCTGGAGCACTACCGCGGCGACCGCGCCAAGCGCGGCCGCAAGCTGCCCAAAGGCTACCAGCGCGTCACCATGCTCGAGGTGACGGGTGACGGGTGACGGGTGACGCGTGACGCGTGACGCGTGACGCGTGACGGTGGGAGTGTTGCGCGACAATCGTTGTTAATGAAGGGATTGGAGTTCGAGTTTTCGGATCAGGCCGAAAAGCAGCTTGAAGAGCCGATCGCTCAGGTCCTGCAGCTTTGACAACTCGATCGGGTATCCCAGGTTCTGGCTGACCAGGGCCTGGGTTTCGAGTTCGGCCAATGACCCGCGGGCAATCAGCAGAAACCGGCGGAAATCAGCGTTTGATCCGCGCCCGGCCCCCTCCGCGATATTGGACGGTATAGAGACTGCCGCCCGCCGCATCTGCGCGCTCAACCCAAACTGCTCATGCCCCGGAAACCCCGATGTCTGCTCATAGACGACCTGCACCAGTTCCATGGCCACCTGCCAAACATCCAACTTAAAGTGCCCGTTCCGCACCACAACGCCCCAAACGCAGTACCGGCACTCATCCTCCCAAACAACCCCACCCCACCGATACAGCAAATCCCCCAAATCCCCGTAGTCATTCTCCCCGTCTCGCGTCACGCGTCACGCGTCACCTGTCACGCGTCACGCGTCACGCGTCACGCGTCACGCGTCACGCGTCACGCGTCACGCGTCACCGGAGGATGAAGCACATCCAAAGGCAACGACAACCCATTCGCACTGACCACGCGCGCATGGTGACGCCGTAAAAGCCGCGGCTCGGCCAGGCCGCAGGAATGCGCGATCATGCAGACCTCGTGGGCCATGTTCTGGGCGTAATGCATGACGCGCACGGCCTTGTCTTCGGGGTCCAGGCCGCGTTGCAGGCGCTTGTCGTGGGTGGTGATGCCCGTGGGGCAAGTGTTCTTGTTGCAGCGCATGGCCTGGATGCAGCCGAGCGCGAACATGAAGCCGCGGGCGGCGTTGACGGAGTCGGCGCCCATGGCCAGTGCCCAGGCGACGTCGGCGGGGGTGACGCGCTTGCCGGAGCAGATCACGCGGATGCGCGGGCGCAGGCCGTACTGGTCGAGCTTGTCGATAACCATGGGCAGTGATTCGCGCAGCGGCAGGCCCATCTCGTCCATCAGTGGCAGGGGCGCGGCGCCGGTACCGCCGTCGCCGCCGTCGATGGTGATGAAGTCCGGCGCCGATTCCGGGCCGCGCGCCAGCACCAGCTGGCAGAACTCGTCCAGCCAGCCGGCGGCGCCCACCACGGCCTTGAAGCCGGTGGGCAGGCCGGACACTTCGCGGATGTGGCCGATCATGTCCAGCAGGTCGGCCAGCGAATCGATCTCCGGGTGGCGGTTGGGGCTGATCGAGTCCTGGCCGGCGGGAATATGGCGAATGCCGGCGATCTCGTCGGTGACCTTGGCGGCCGGCAGGATGCCGCCCTTGCCGGGCTTGGCGCCCTGTGACAGCTTCAGTTCCACCATTTTCACCACCGGGTTGTCGGTGATGACCTTGAGCTTGGCGTCGTCCAGCCGGCCGTCGGCGTCGCGGCAGCCGTACTTGGCGGTGCCAATCTGGAACACCACGTCGCAGCCGCCCTCGGTGTGCCACGGCGCCAGGCCGCCCTCACCGGTGTTCAGCCAGATGCCGGCCATGGCTGCGCCCTTCGACAGCGCCCGCACCGCCGGCCGCGACAGCGCGCCGTAGCTCATCGCCGAGATGTTGAAGAATGAACGCGTCTCGTAGGGCTGGCGCGCGTATGGGCCGTAAACAATGGCGGCCGGCTCCTCGATCTCGTCCTCCAGCGGCGGGAACATGCCGTTGGCGAACATCACCGTGCCCTCGATGTTCAGGTTCTTGGTGGAGCCAAAGGCGCTGGTGATGTCGCGGTTGCGCGAGGCGTGCTCGGCCCAGTTGCGCTGGGCGCGGTTGAACGGCAGCTCCTCGCGGTCCATGGCGAAGAAGTACTGGCGGAAAAATTCGCCCAGGTGGCTGAAAAAGCTGCGGAACCGGCCCACCACCGGGTAGTTGCGGCGGATCGAGTTGACGGTCTGGTGCTTGTCGTAGAAATACATGCCGACCAGGGTCAGCAGGCCCAGGCCGACGAGGATGACGAACAGCGTTGCCATCCATTCCAGCGCGTGCAGGACGATCGGGGGTACGGTGAACATCGCTTGCGTCCTCTTGTCAGTTGGGCGACGTGAGCCAGATGGTCGTCGCCATGCGCCCGGTCACGCCGTCACGGCGGTAGGAAAAAAACCGGTCGCGCTCAGTATACGTACAGTAGCCGCCGCCGAAGACGCGCTCGACGCCGGCCGCCGCCAGGCGGTCGCGGGCCAGGCCGTACAGGTCGCACCACCATTTGCGGCGGCCGTCCGGGTCGGCGGGCGCGGGCCGAAAACGCTGCCCGGCCCTGTCACCGCCCGGTTGGCCGGGCGCCGTGAAGGCCTCCAGCACGTCGTCGCCCACCTCGAAGGCGTCGGCGCCGATGGCCGGGCCCAGCCAGGCCAGCAGCGTGTCCGGCGAAGCGTCCAGTGCGGCGACGGTCGCTTCCAGCACGCCACCGGCCAGCCCGCGCCAGCCGGCGTGCGCCGCGCCCACACGGGTGCCGTCGACATCGCAGAACAATACCGGCAGGCAGTCGGCGGTCATCACCGTGCAGCACCAGCCGGGCGTGAACGCCACCACGGCGTCGGCGCGTGGCGGGTTGGCGGCGGAAAAGTCTTCGCGACGGGCGACATCAACACCGTGAACCTGGTGCATCCAGCCCGGCGGGCCCGGCAGGGCGACCTGGAAACGGGCGCGGTTCTCCTCCACCACGGCATCGTCATCGCCGCAGCCGCGGCCCAGGTTAAAGCTGGCCCAGGGCCCGCTGCCGGCGCCGCCCACCCGCGTGGTGGCGAACGCGCGGACGTTGTCCGGGCGCGGCCACTGCGGGCGGACCCGGCGGAACATCAGCCCGGCCCCGTGCCGTCGCCGGATGCCGTGCCGTCGCCGGGCGGCGGGTCGAACTGCGCCAGCGCGTCCAGCAGGCCGCGGATGTCGTCCGGCACAGGCGCCGTGAACGCCATGCGCTCGCCGCTGTCCGGGTGCTCCAGCTTCAGCGTGCGCGCGTGCAGCGCCTGGCGCGGGAAGGCCTCGACGGCCGCGCGCGCGGCATCGCCCAGGCCGGATCGTTTGGGAATACGCTGGCCGTACACGGGGTCGCCCACCATCGGGAAGCCCAGGTGCTGCACGTGCACGCGAATCTGGTGCGTGCGCCCGGACTCCAGCGCCACTTCCAGGTGGCTGAAGTGGCCGAAATAGGCCCGGCGCCGAAAATGGCTCACGGCCGGCTTGCCACCGGCGACCACGGCCATGCGCTTGCGATCACTGGGATGCCGGCCCACCGGCGCGTCGATGGTGCCACGCGGCGGCGCCAGGCCGTGCACCACGGCCTCGTAGACGCGGCCCATGCGCCGGTCCTGCAACTGCGACACCAGGTGCGCGTGCGCCTTCAGCGTGCGCGCCACCACCATCACGCCCGAGGTGTCCTTGTCCAGGCGGTGGACGATGCCCGAACGCGGCACCGACTCCAGCTCCGGCGCCAGGTGCAGCAGCCCGTTCTGCATCGTGCCGTCGGCATGGCCCGCGGCCGGGTGCACCACCAGCCCGGGCGGCTTGTCGAGCACGATGATCTGCTCGTCCTCGTGCAGCACGGTCAGCGGGATGGCCTGGGCGACGACATCACCCTCGGGCTCCAGCCGCGCCTCCAGCCGCAGCCATTCGCCGCCCGACAACCGCTGCGCGGGCCGCCCGCCGGCGCCGTCCACGGTCAACGCGCCGTCGCGAATCCAGCGCTGCAGGCGCGCGCGCGAGAAGTCGGAAAACAGCACCGAGGCCACCTGGTCCAGGCGCTCCCCGGCCTGCTCGGCGGGCACCTGGCGCTCGGTGACAACGGGGTTTGGAAGGGAGGTATTCATGGAACCGGCATTGTAGGCGCGGGTCGGAAGTAGTGAAAGCGGCCCCGTTGGGCTATTATTTCGCGCGCGCATCATTCGAGTCACTTCATGTCACGTCACAAAACCCTGTTCAAGACCGCCATCCTTCTGCTGGCCTGCGCCCTCATCCTGGGCGGCTGCCGCAAGGACAACGAATTCGACAACCGCTCCGCCGAGGAGCTGTACGCCGAGGCCAAGGCCTACCTGGAAAAGAACAACTGGCGCGGCGCCGTGCGGGCCTACCGGACCCTGCAGACGCGCTACCCCTTCGGCCGCTACGCCGAGCAGGCGCAGCTGGAAATGGCCTACGCCTTCTACCGCGCCAGCCAGCCCGAACTGGCCCTGTCCACCGCCGACCGCTTCATCCGCATGTACCCGGCGCACCCGAACCTGGACTACGCCTTCTACATCCGCGGCCTGACCAACTACGACCAGCGCATCGGTTTTCTTGAAAAGCTGATGCCCGACCGGGTGAATGACCGCGACCAGTCGGTGGCGCTGGAAGCCTTCCGCGACTTTGACCAGCTCACCCGGCGCTTCCCGGACAGCCGCTACGCGCCCGACGCGCGCCAGCGCATGGTCTACCTGCGCAACGCCATGTCCGCCTACGAGCTGGACGTGGCCGAGTACTACCTGCGCCGCAAGGCCTACGTGGCTGCCGCCAACCGCGCCCGCTACCTGCTCGAGACCTACCCGGGCTCACCCGAAGCCGGCAACGCCCTGGTGGTGCTGAACAAGGCCTACAACGAGCTCGACCTGCCCGAACTGGCCGACGACGCCCTCCAGGTGCTCGAATACAACGACCCGGAGCACGCCTACCTGACCGGCGAGAAAGAGGGTGGGTTCTTTAGCAAGGTGTGGCCTTTCGACTAGGTTACGCGTGACGCGTGACGCGTGACGCGTGACGAACACACCGGCGCGTGTGCCTTCCGACGCAAAAAGCGTCGCACTTTCCTGTCACCGTAAACGCGTCACCGTTACGCGTTACGCGTTACGCGTTACGCGTTACGCGTCACCCGTTACGCGTCACCAAGCTCCCGCCAGCCGGAGGTCATCGGGTAACGCCGATCCCGCCCGAATCCGCGTGACGTGACGCGCGTGCCAGGAGCGCCCTGGCGACGCTTGTATTCATTGCGCAGCACCATGCCGGCCACGCGCCGGACCATCGGTTCCTCGAAACCGTCGGCGACGATGTCGGCGATGGACCAGTCCAGGTCGACAAAGCGATGCAGGATTTCGTCGAGGATGTCGTAGGGGGGCAGGCTGTCCTCGTCGAGCTGGTCGTGGCGCAGTTCTGCCGATGGCGGGCGCTCGATCACGCCCACGGGGATGGCGTCGGCATCGCCGGCGGTCGCGGCCAGGCCCATGCGCGCCACCGCGGCATCATCGTGGGCGGCCTGGTTGCGCCAGCGGCTGAGCGTGAACACGCGCGTTTTCAGCACGTCCTTCAGCGGTGAGAAACCGCCACACATGTCGCCGTAGATGGTGCTGTAGCCCACCGCCAGCTCGCTCTTGTTGCTGGTGGCCAGCGGCAGCCAGCCGAACTTGTTCGACAGCGCCATGACGATATTGCCGCGGATGCGGGCCTGCAGGTTTTCCTCGGCCAGGTCGACGGCGTGGCCCTCGAACGATGGCGCCAGGGCATGACTGAGCGCTTCGAAGCTGTCTTCGATGGAGATCGTCCGGTAGTCCACGCCCAGCGCGTCGGCCTGCTCGGCCGCCAGGTCCAGGCTCAGCTGGCTGGTGTAGCGCGACGGCATCATCACCACGTGAACGTGCTCCGGGCCCAGCGCGTCGGCGGCCAGCGCCAGGGTCAGCGCGGAGTCGATGCCACCGGACAGGCCGAAGACCACGTCGCTGAAGCCGTTCTTGCGCGTGTAGTCGCGCAGGCCGCGCGCCAGCGCCAGGTACAGCTCGGCCATCTCGTCGGCCGGCGGTGCGGGCCAGTCGTGGGCGGCAAAGGTGCCGGACGCCGGGTCGTAGTCGGCCAGCAGCAGCGCGTCTTCGCACAGCGGGCCCAGCGCGGCGATCTCGCCGGCACCGGTGACCAGCGCGCTGCGGCCGTCGAACACCAGGTCGTCCTGGCCGCCGACCAGGTTGCAGTACACCATCGGCAGCCCGGTCTCGCCGGCGCGCTCGCGGAACATCCACTCGCGGTCGGTGATCTTGCCGTCGCGATACGGCGACGCATTCGGCGCGACCAGCAACTGCGCGCCGGCGGCCTTCGCCTTCGCGGCGGGCTCCGCTTCCCACGAGTCCTCGCAGACCAGCACGCCCACGGCGCAGCCCTTCAGGTTGACCACCAGCGGCTCGGTGCCGGCGGTGAAGTAGCGCGCCTCGTCGAACACCGCGTAGTTGGGTAGCTGGTGCTTGAAGTAGCGGCCCACCACCTGGCCGTCGCGCAGCCAGCTGGCGGCGTTATGGCGCTCGCCGTCCTGCATCCACGGGTGGCCGACGACGACATCGATGCCGTGCACCTGCTCCGTCAGCGCGGCCATGGCCCGGTGCACCGAGCGCATGAAACCCGGCCGCAGCAAAAGGTCTTCCGGCGGGTAGCCGGTCAACGCCAGTTCTGGGAACACCACCAGGTCGGCGCCCACCTCGCGGGCGGCGGTCACGGTGGAAATAATGCGTTCAAGGTTTCCGGGCGTATCGCCCACCAGGAAATCCTGCTGTGCCAGTGCGATTTTGATCATGCACGCAATGTAGCAAATCGCCTACGCGAGGTCGCTGCGTTTGTCGCTATACAAGAGGGAAATTTTTGTTTGTCATATTGCAAACAGGACTTTTTGTTTCTAAAATGACAAACAAAAGCGCACACCTTCTACTTGAAGAAAAGCGGGAGATCAGCGGATTCAGGTTCGAGATGGTCGCGTGGGAAGTACCGACGTCAGAGCACTATCCTCACGGAATTTCCTACCGTTTCTGGTTCGGAAATGCCCGTGATACGTTGGTGTTGTACGACGTGCATCATGGTAAGCCATACCACAAGCACCTGGCAGGCAAAGTGTTTCCATACGAGTTTACGGACCTGAACGCATTGATCGACGATTTTCTGGCCGATACGGAGGTTTTCAGATGAAGACACTGACCATTAAGCTGGAAACACTTGAGGAAGTCGTTGAACGTGCAAAAACGGCGGCCACCACCCGCCAATACCAGGGCAGTTTCCTGACGTTCGGAACATATAACGATTTTGCCCGGGTCATCACGGGCAACCGGCTTCGCATGCTCAACACGCTGGTCAATACCGACGAAGGCCTGACCGTTCGTGGACTAGCCGACAAACTTGGCCGAAACCTGCGGGCAGTTCATGACGACTTGAAGGCACTGGAATCCTACGGCCTGGTGGTCAACGAACGCGGCAACATCCACGTGCCCTACGACGACCTGCACATCGACGTTCACATCCGCCGCGCGGCGTGAAGGGCTTTCTCTCTGTCGGGGTGGGTGTGCGCCCTGGGGATGTGGTCGCCTGGCCTTCGGCTGCCCTCGCGGCGAGATTCTTGGTGGGGTCGGACTGACGGGGCATCCTGCCCCGGCAGTCCTCAGCGCGCCATCCCTGGCGCGCTGACCCCAGTCGAATCCCGCCACTCGGCAGGCTCCGACACATCCCCAGGGCGCACACCCACCCCGGCGCCGAAACGCCTTCACGGCTCTTTTGGGCAGGGCGGTAATGAAGGGGTCAGAGTAGGGGGTCAGAGTCGTGACCCTGACCCCCT